>JALEIR010000040.1 GCA_022769665.1 Lachnospiraceae bacterium
ATTCACTGCCAGAAGATTTTTTCGGATATGGCTGATGAGGGCTATAAGACGACTACCATATACCAGACGCGGATTGCTCTTTATAACATGTTTGAGTTCGCCAGAGAGAATGATGTACTTATTGCGAATCCATGCAAGAAGTCGTTAAAGAGCGATATGGGAAAACCTTCAGATAAGAAAGAAGCTCTTACGATAGACGTTCAGAAGAAGTTCTTGGAAGCTGTGGTTGGTTACAGCTACGAGAATCAGTACCGCTTTGTATTACAGACCGGTCTTCGTACAGGAGAGCTTATAGGGCTCAGGTGGAGCGACATCGACTTCGAAAATCGTACTATAAAGATCGAAAGAACGATGGAATATCGCTATAAGGTAGGTGAATGGAGAGTTGGCCCTCCGAAGAGTAAGTCGGGATATCGTACAATTCCTTTAACAGATGAAGCTATCCGTATTCTGGAGAACCAGAGATCCAAAAACAAGAGCTTAAAGCTCGTGCCGATTGAATGGAAAGATACCGTCTTTCTGTGCAGAAAGGGAACACCGGTTAAGAACAGCACTTATGATACTGGGCTTTTTAAGTATTGTGACCGCGTAGGCATTCCAAGATTTTCGATGCATGTACTCAGACATACTTTTGCTACCAGATGCATTGAGGGTGGAATGAAGCCCAAGACGTTGCAGAAGATTTTGGGGCATTCCAACATCGGTATAACTATGAATCTATACGTTCATATTACAGAAGATGAAAAACACAGAGAGATTGATCTCGTGGCTGATGCGTTAAAAGTGGTATAAAACTTGATGCGAAATTTGAGACGATGGTGCCACTGTGGTGCCCGGTCGAAATCGCGAAACGCGCAAAGCCCGTAAAATAAAGGAAAAATGAAGGAGATTAACATATTATGAAATTAGGAATCGTTGGTTTACCCAATGTAGGAAAAAGTACATTGTTTAATTCTTTAACAAAAGCGGGAGCAGAGTCTGCAAATTATCCCTTTTGTACCATTGATCCGAACATCGGAATAGTGGCGGTGCCGGATGAGAGACTGAAGCTGTTGGGAGATATGTATAAATCTAAGAAGGTGACGCCGGCGGTGATTGAATTTGTGGATATAGCCGGACTGGTAAAGGGTGCATCCAAGGGAGAGGGACTGGGTAACCAGTTTTTGAGTAACATCCGTGAAGTAGATGCGATTGTTCATGTGGTGAGATGCTTTGAGGATACCAATGTGATTCATGTGGACGGCAGCGTGAATCCTTTGAGAGATATTGAAACCATTAATCTGGAACTGATTTTCTCCGATTTGGAAGTATTGGAGAGAAGAATGGCAAAGGTGATTAAGGCTGCAAGGATGGATAAGTCTTATGCCAAAGAACAAGCTCTTTTGGAGCGCCTGAAGGCACACCTGGAATCCGGTAAATCTGCAAAATCCATGGAAATTACGGACGAAGATGAACTGGCGCTGATGAAGGAATACAACCTTTTGACCTACAAGCCGGTAATTTACGCAGCCAATGTGTCTGAGGACGATTTGGCTGACGACGGAGCTTCCAATCCTATGGTGGCTGAGGTGAGGGAGTTCGCAAGGGAAGAGGGCAGCGAGGTTTTTGTCATCTGCGCCCAGATAGAACAGGAGATTTCCGAACTGGATGATGATGAAAAGGCAATGTTTTTGGAGGATTTGGGATTGTCCGAGTCCGGATTGGAGAAACTGATTAAGGCAAGCTATCATATCCTTGGACTGATGAGTTTCCTGACTGCGGGAGAGGACGAAACCAGAGCATGGACAATAAGAATCGGAACAAAGGCACCTCAGGCAGCCGGAAAGATTCATTCCGATTTTGAGAGAGGCTTTATCAAGGCTGAGGTAGTTAATTACAAAGATTTATTGGAACAGGGCTCCCTGGCAGCGGCACGTGAAAAAGGTCTGGTAGGCATCGAAGGTAAGGACTACGTTGTCAAAGACGGCGATGTTATACTATTTCGTTTTAACGTATAGTGAGGAAGGAAACCATGAATATAGGTGATATTGCATTCCCGAATCTGGGAATTTATCTGAAAGATGTGCCAAGATCATTCAGCGTGTTTGGATTTGAGATTGCCTATTACGGATTGATAATCGGTATTGCTGTAATGGCGGGATTGCTGACTGCGGTGCAAATTGCAAAAAAAACAGGACAAAATGCGGATGATTACTGGGACTTTGCCATCTGGGCAATCATTTTTTCCATCATCGGTGCAAGAATTTATTATGTTGCGTTTTCCTGGGATGATTACAAGGACAATCTGATTGAAATCTTCAAGCTTCGCAACGGCGGACTTGCAATATACGGTGGTGTGATTGCTGCTTTTATCACGCTGTTTGGCTGGTGCAGAATCAAAAAGAAGAATCCGTTGCTTTTTGGTGACACCGCTATGCCCGGTCTGATTCTTGGGCAGGCGATTGGACGCTGGGGCAATTTTATGAACAGAGAAGTTTTCGGAGATTATTACAACGGTCTGTTCTCCATGCAAATTCCCATTGATGCTGTCAGAGACAAAAGCGATATAACCGATAATATTGCGTCGCACATTCCGGAAGGGGCGAATTATATCAATGTGCATCCTACCTTTCTGTATGAGAGTGTCTGGAACCTGCTTATCTTTATGGTGCTCCTGATATTCAGAAAGCATAAAAAGTTTGACGGAGAGCTGTGTCTGCTATATCTGGGCGGCTACGGACTGGGGCGGTTTGTAATAGAAGGAATTCGTACCGATACACTCTTTATACCGGGAACTACCATGCCGGTATCTCAGGTTTTGGCATTGATTATGGTGATTTTTGCCGTGGTAACGGATGTGATTGTGAGAATCCGCTTGAAAAAGAAACCGGCGGAGGCAGAAAAATAGAAAAATAAAAAAATTTTTAAAAAGGCTTGTTTCAATTGGGAAGACATAGATATGCCCAATTGAAACAAGCCTTATACTATATATTGTACTTTTGATGCGAAAAGCGCCTTGCAGAATGGCTGCAGGGCGCTTTTTTGCGGGCTTTTTTGCAAAAACTACCACTTGTAAAATTCTTAAGAATAGGTTAAAATCTACTTAAAAGTGGGATGGATGTGGCATCAAATCCCATAAAGTGGGATAAAAAACCACAAAAGGACAGATTTTGGTGCCGATACCGGTGGCAGACCCATTTTTGACTGGTGGTGATTGCGATGTTTATGGGCAGATACAATCATACAATTGACCCGAAAGGCAGGTTGAGTATTCCTTCAAAATTCCGCGAGGTTCTGGGTGACGAATTTGTGGTTTCAAAGGGAATGGATGGCTGCTTATTTGTGTATGCGATTGATGACTGGAAGGTCTTTGAAGAAAAACTTGCATCACTGCCGTTGATAAACGTGGAAGCAAGACAGTTTGCGAGATATTTCCTCTCGGGAGCACAGTACGTTACGGTGGACAAGCAGGGACGTATCTTGATGCCTCAGGATTTGCGGGAGTTTGCGGGGCTTGAAAAAGATGTTGTTCTCGCCGGAATGGGCGGACGAATCGAGATATGGAGCCTTGATAAGTGGAATGAAAACAATGAACAGGTAGATATCAACAAGATTTCGGAAGGAATGATAAATCTGGGATTGACCATTTAGGAGCTGCATATGGAATTTAACCATTTTTCCGTATTATTGACGGAGACCATTGAACAACTTCATGTAAAACCGGACGGCATTTATGTTGACGGAACACTGGGCGGAGGCGGACATGCCTTTGAAGTTTGCAGCAGACTTACAAAAGGTCATTTTTACGGAATCGACCAGGACGATGCTGCGATTGCCGCAGCGTCGGAGCGGCTGGCACCTTTTGGAGATAAAGTAACCATTCTGCGGAATAACTATTGCAACATGAGAGCGGCGCTGGCTGACACAGGAGTTGACAAGGTGGACGGCATTGTCCTGGATTTGGGGGTCTCTTCCTATCAGTTGGATACTGAGGAGAGAGGCTTTTCCTACCGCTATGATGCTCCTCTTGACATGAGAATGGACAGGCGCCAGACCATGACAGCCCGGGATATTGTGAACGGGTACTCGGAAAATGAGTTGTACCGCATTATCAGAGACTACGGAGAGGACAAATTTGCAAAGAACATTGCGAAGCACATCGTGATGAAAAGGGCAGAGAAACCCATAGATACTACCTTTGAACTGAATGAAATCATCAGGGCAGCGATTCCCGCTAAAATGCGGCAGAACGGGCATCCGTCCAAACAGACCTTTCAGGCAATCCGAATCGAATGTAACAGGGAGCTTGAGGTGCTGAAAAACTCCCTGGATGATTTCATTGAAATGCTGAATCCCGGCGGGAGACTTTGTATTATCACCTTCCATTCACTGGAAGACCGTATTGTGAAAACGGCTTTCCGAAATAATGAAAATCCCTGCACCTGTCCTCCGGATTTCCCGGTTTGTGTGTGCGGAAAGATTTCCAGGGGAAGCGTGATAACCAGAAAGGCCATATTGCCGTCGGAGAAAGAACTTGCAGAGAACAGCCGTTCAAAGAGTGCGAAACTGAGAGTTTTTGAAAAAAAATAGAAAGCAGGAAACATTATGAGCCAGAACAGAAGGAACTACAGACAGGCTGCATATGAGAAAGAGACAGGCGAAAGAGACGGAAGGAACCGCAACTCTTACGTTTATGGTACTGCTGTACGTAAATTGGATGTACAGAGACAACTGGAGACGGAAACTACGCGTGAAGTACATCCTGTGGTGAGAAAGAACCGTGAAAAGGCACATCACATGAATGCCGGCTATGTGTTTTTCCTGGTGGTGGCTATGTGTACAGCAGCATGGATATTGGTTAATTACATACAGCTTCAGGCAGATTTGACAAACCTGACCAAGAGTGTGGCTGAAAAGCAGAGTGAATTGAATACCTTGAAGGTTGCAAACGATGAGGAGTACAATAGGATTATCAGCAATATTAATCTGGAAGAAATCAAGCGGATTGCAATCGGCGAGTTGGGCATGACATATGCACAGGAAGGACAGATTGTACTGTATACCAATGACAATAATGACTATATGCGTCAGGTTCCCGGAAGCAATTAACAGAGGTGCAGTGTGAGTAAACAGAAAAAGAATAAGTTTTCCATAAAAATGCAAAAGAAGCTGGTAGTACTGTTTGTTATGGTATTACTGGCTTTTGCCGGGTTAAGCGTAAGACTTGTATTGCTGACCTATGAGAACGGAACACAGTATCAAAAGCAGGTATTGATGCAACAGCAATATGATTCCAGTATTCTTCCTTACAGGCGGGGAGATATTGTGGATGTCAAGGGAACAAAGCTTGCCACCAGTGAGAAGGTATATAATCTGGTCATTGATGCCAAGGTAATGAATACGGAACTGAGCGGCAAGACACCGTATCTGGAACCGACCCTTGAAGCACTGGGTCAGTATTTTGATTTGGATATGCAGGCTATCAGAGAATATGTCTCCACCAATAAGACTTCTTCCTGGTATGTACCTTTGAAGCGTCTGACTTATGAAGAAATCAGCGGTTTTCAGGCAGCACAGCTGGAAAACAAGAATATCAAAGGAGTCTGGTTTGAGGAGGAATATAAAAGAGTATATCCCTACGGGTCTTTGGCTGCGGATGCCATTGGCTTTACGGGTACGGATAACGTGGGCAGTTACGGTCTGGAGGAATATTACAATGAAGTGTTAAACGGCACAAACGGAAGAGAGTACGGATATCTCAATGAGGATTTGAATCTGGAAAGAACCGTAAAGGCAGCCGTTGACGGAAACAATATTCACAGCACGATTGATGCAAATGCGCAGATGATTGTGGAAAAATATATTAATAAATTTCTGGAGGAACACAGGAATGAAGCACATCCCGGAAACGGAGCCGAAAATGTGGGTTGTATTATCCAATGGGTGGATACAGGAGAAATTCTTGCCATGGCCAGTGCACCCGGCTACGACTTAAATGATGTGAGGAATCCCCAGAGCCTGATAGGCTCCATGATGGTGGAGCAGGTAACCAACGCAAGCGGCTACTATGAAATCAAAAAGAACGGCACCGTAATTGACCAGACGGTGCTGGATGCAATGGACGAGAATCAGTTGTATCTGAATCTGAATAATCTCTGGAAAAATTATTGTATCACAGGGACTTATGAACCGGGATCGGTGGCGAAGCCCTTTACGGTGGCGGCTGCCCTGGAAAAAGGAACCATCACACAGGGCTCTACATTTGAATGTACCGGCTCATTGGAAATCGGAGGATATACAATCCGCTGCCATAACGGTGCAGAAGGGACTATGACACTGGAAAAAGCCGTGGCAAAATCCTGCAATGTTTCCATGATGCGGATTGCAAATACTCTCGGCACCGAGCAATTCTGCGAGTATCAGCAAATATTTAATTTCGGTCTGAAGACCAATATTGATTTAGCAGGTGAGGCAAGAACCGCAAGCCTGGTCTATAAAGCGGAAGATATGGGGCCTACGGATTTGGCGACCAACAGCTTCGGACAAAACTTTAATGTTACAATGATACAGACGATTACAGGTTTCAGTGCTCTGATTAACGGTGGTTATTATTATGAGCCGCATATGGTAAGTAAGATTACCAATACATCAGGTGCAACCGTGGAAAATATTGAGCCGAGAGTGCTGAAACAAACCGTATCCGAGGAAACCTCCGAACTGATCAGGCAATATTGCCGGGCAGTGGTGGAGTATGGTACCGGAAAGACGGCACGTCCGGCAGGCTATATGATAGGAGGAAAGACGGGAACCGCAGAGACTATAGACCAGAATACCCATAAGCGTTCCAAGGATGAACATGTGGTTTCCTTTATGGGATTTGCCCCGGCGGATGATCCGCAGATAGCTATTTATGTGGTGGTTGACAGACCGAATACAGCGCACCAGGGTGATGCAAAATATGCTACCGGTATTGTGAGAAACATTTTGACAGAGCTGCTTCCCTACCTGAACATTTTTATGACGGAACCCTTGAGTGATAAGGAAGTACAGGAGCTGGAAGCTTTGAACATGGAGATTACCACCCAGTACACTCAGAAACCACAGGAGGAAGAACCCGGAGAAGGAGGAGAGGGGACTCAGACACCGCAGGAGGGAGAAAATCATGCCGCATGGCTCAGCTTTCCTGTTGATCCGGAAACGGGATATCGCGTAGATCCGGCGACCGGTTATAAGTATGATGCCCAGGAAGGTTTTTTGGTGGAAGGTGATGAGTCGGTACTGGGCGAGAACGGGCCGGTCAATCCCAACATAAACTAAAGAAATTCATAACCTCATAAAAAAGGGAATAAAGTATATCAATACCTTTTTTATGAGGTTTTTTATGCTGACGGACAACAACAAGATATTTCATAGAAAAAAGATTTTGGTCATTTTCTTTGTCTGTGCAGGCATGATGGTGTTTTTGTTCGGCAGGCTGGTTTATCTCTGTGTATGGCGGGCGGACCACTATTCAAAGCTTGCCACGGACCTTCATGAGAGGGAAAGAAGTATCAAGGCCGCCAGAGGAAGAATTCTGGACCGGAACGGTATCGTGCTGGCTGATAATAAGACGGTCTGTACGGTATCTGTGATACATAATCAGATTGAGGACCGGTCAAGAGTCATTCAGGTATTGTGTGATGAACTTGGGCTGTCTGAGGAATATGTGGCAAAGCGTGTGGATAAATATTCTTCCATGGAAAGAATAAAAAGTAATGTGGAAAAGGAAGTGGGAGACAGAATCAGAGAGTATGATTTGCCGGGAGTGAAGGTGGATGAGGATTATAAACGCTATTATCCCTACAGTGATTTGGCCAGCAAGGTTCTGGGGTTTACCGGCGGTGACAATCAGGGCATTATCGGTCTGGAAGTCGTTTATGAGGATTATCTGCAGGGAAAGTCAGGAACAATTCTCACGGTGACAGATGCCAAAGGCATTGAGGTGGAGGCGGCAGGAGAACGCAGAATTGAACCTGTCAGCGGAAATGATCTGTGTATCAGCATGGATATGAATATTCAATCTTACGCAACACAGCTGGCGGTGCAGGCTATGGCAGCCAAAGAGGCGGACAGTGTCTGTATATTGGTTATGAATCCGAAGAACGGAGAAATCTACGCCATGGTAAACGTGCCGGAGTTTGATTTGAACAATCCGTATGCGTTGCCTGAGGGGACTTCCGACGCAATTACGGCGGAAGAAAAGCAGAATATACTGAACGGAATCTGGCGAAACGGCTGTATCAACGATACCTATGAACCGGGCTCTACCTTTAAGATTATTACCGCTGCGGCAGGACTTGAGGAAGGAGTGATTACAAAGGAAAGCAGCTTCAGTTGTCCCGGGTTTATTGTGGTAGATGACAGAAAAATCCGTTGCCATAAAATTGCGGGTCATGGTACCCAGGACTTTACCCACTGCATGATGAACTCCTGTAATCCTGCACTGATTTCCGTCGGACTTCGGTTGGGAATCGACAAGTATTATGCATATTTTGAACGCTTCGGATTAAAAACCAAAACAGGCATTGACCTGCCGGGGGAGGCGGGGACGATTATGCACAAAAAGGAGAATATGGGAAATGTGGAGCTGGCAACAGTGGCGTTCGGTCAGTCCTTTCAGATTACACCGGTTCAGCTGATAACGACAGCATCCTCCATCATTAACGGCGGCAACAGAATCACGCCGCATTTCGGAATAAAGACAGTGGATGCGGAAGGTAATGTGCTGGAAACCTTTCAGTATCCTGTGACAGAGGGCATCGTGTCCGATGAGACCAGTAAAACCATGCGGGAAATTCTGGAAATGGTGGTCTCGGAGGGCTCGGGAAAGAACGGTAAAATCGACGGCTTCAGAATTGGCGGGAAGACCGCCACAAGCCAGACGCTGCCGAGAGGAAGCGGCAGATATATATCATCCTTTATCGGATTTGCCCCGGCGGATGACCCGGAAGTGATTGCTTTGGCAATTGTGAACAATCCTCAGGGAGTTTATTACGGAGGGCAGGTGGCAGCTCCCATAATTCGTCAGCTTTTTGAAAATATTCTTCCGTATTTGGGAATAATGGGGTATAATCAATGAAAGGAAAATGTGATGAGTAAAGTCTGTATATTGTCGGTGTTGATATCCTTTTGCCTGAGTGCAGCCCTTGCACCGGTGCTGATACCGTGGCTGAGACGGCTGAAAATCGGCCAGACAGTGAGAGAGGACGGCCCGGCAGCACATCTTAGAAAGAACGGAACGCCCACGATGGGCGGTGTGATTATTCTGGTGAGTGTAACAGCTACGACATTAATTTTCCTAAAGGATTATCCGGAATGTGTTCCGATTCTGTTTCTAACGTTGGGGTTCGGCCTGCTGGGATTTCTGGATGATTACATAAAGGTGGTCTGCAGGCGATCTATGGGTTTGTCCCCGTTGCAAAAGATGCTGGGACAGATTGCGATTACCGGAGTATTTGCTTATTATCTGCTCAACTATACAGATGTATGCCTTGCAATGAAAGTGCCTTTTCTGTCGGATGTGTTTTGGAATTTCGGAGGGTGGAATCTGCCGATTCTGTTCTTTGTTGTACTCGGGACGGTGAACGGTGTGAATTTTACGGACGGACTGGACGGGCTTGCGGGAAGTGTGACGCTGATGGTTGCTGTGTTTTTTTCTGTTGTGGCAGTCGGAGTGGAAAGCGGCATTGAACCTGTTACCTGTTCTGTTGCTGGAGCCTTGCTGGGGTTCCTGCTTTTTAATGTTTATCCGGCATCGGTATTTATGGGGGATACAGGTTCCCTGGCATTGGGAGGTTTTGTGGCTGCCTGCGGATATATGTTACAGATGCCTCTTTACATTGCAATCGTGGGAGTTGTTTATCTCGCAGAGGTGGTTTCCGTTATACTTCAGGTAACCTATTTCAGATGCAGCGGGGGGAAAAGGCTGCTTCGCATGGCGCCGTTGCATCATCATTTTGAGCTGTGCGGCTGGTCGGAGACCAGAATTATGACACTGTTTACAATTGTGACGGCATTATTATGCCTTGTAGGATTTCTTGCTTTGTAAACAGAAAGATAAATCGGAAAGAAGGAAATGAATTGTGAAAATGAAAGAAGATGAAAGAGGCGGTTTACCGGGAACCTGCCTTGTTATCGGTTCGGGAATCAGCGGAATCGGTTCCGCAGCTCTCCTGGAGCATATGGGAGCAAATGTGGTTTTGTATGACAGTAATGAGAAAATGACAACAGAGGAAATGCGGGCAAAACTGCCCGAAAATAGCAGAGCGCGCTGCGTTTCGGGTAATCTGCCGGAAGATATCCTGCAGTCGGCCAAGACGGTAGTGTTAAGTCCGGGGGTACCTGTGGATATTCCTCTGGTCAATGAGTTGAGGAATAACGGAGCAAGAATTGTCGGTGAGATAGAGCTTGGCTTTATGGAGGAAAAGGGCCGGGTTGCCGCAATTACCGGCACAAACGGAAAGACTACCACCACGACCCTGGTGGGCGAAATTATGAAGGCGCATCTGGGCGATGATAACGTGTTCGTCGTAGGGAATATCGGGAATCCATATACATCGGAATGTCTGAAGACAAACAGCGATACGGTGACAGTGGGAGAAATCAGTTCCTTTCAATTGGAGACAATTATTGATTTTCACCCGGCAGTGTCCGCTGTTTTAAATATAACGCCGGATCATTTAAATCGTCATCACACTATGGAAGCCTATGTAAAGGCGAAGGAAAATATTACCCTGAACCAGACAGGGGAGGATGTCTGTGTATTAAACTATGAGAACGAATATACCCGTAACTTTGGCAGCAGATGCCCGGCAAGAGTGGTTTTCTTCTCTTCCGCAAGAGAATTAACGGACGGTTACTGGCTGAAGGGTGATAAGATTATGAAAAGCGTCGGCGGAGCCGCACGTGAGTTACTTGATATCCACAAAGACATGAATCTTGTGGGTATGTGTAATGTGGAAAATGTTATGGCAGCAATTGCAATTACAGAAGCTATGGGCGTGCCCATGTCTACTATTCTTGACGTTGTCGGAAACTTCCATGCCGTGGAACACCGGATTGAATTTGTGGCGACCAAGGGCGGTGTGGACTACTATAATGATTCCAAGGGCACAAATCCCGATGCAGCTATTCAGGGAATCAAAGCCATGAGTAAGCCCACCATATTAATCGGCGGAGGTTATGATAAACAGAGCGAATACGATGAGTGGATTGACAGTTTTGACGGAAAAGTAAAGTGGCTGGTACTGATTGGTCAGACCCGGGAGAAAATTGCAGAGTGTGCCAGAAGGCATGGATTTGATAAAATTCGTTTTGCGGATACTTATGAGGAATGCTTGAAACTCTGTACGGAGCTGGCAGAGGAGGGAGATGCGGTATTGCTTTCTCCGGCTTGCGCAAGTTGGGGAATGTTTCCTAACTATGAGGTCAGAGGCGAAATGTTTAAGGAATATGTGAGAGGACTGGAAGGTTAAGGGGCGTTTATGGCAACACAGAGACCGTCGAAACGAAAAAGGAAAGAACAATCTGAATATTTTTTTGATTACAGCCTTCTGTTTATTGTGCTGTTCCTTCTGGGATTCGGACTGGTCATGATTTATTCTGCCAGTTCCTACGAGGCATTCCAGGAGTTCGGAGATGCCGCACATTACTTAAAGAAGCAGCTGACATCCATCATAATCGGGCTGGTGCTGATGGTGATAGTCGCCAATATTCCCTATCATTTTTGGGAGAGATTTTATCTGCTGGGTTATCTGGCGTCCATGGCGTTGGTGCCCTTGGTATTGACTCCGTTGGGCGTGGAATCCCATGGCGCAAGAAGATGGATCCGTATTCCGGGAATCGGTTTGAACCTGCAGCCGGCGGAGGTAGCAAAGCTCGGCATGATTTTGTTTTTGGCTGTGATGGTATGCAAGATGGGTAGCGCTGTGCGTTCCCTGAAAGGCTTTATTTTCATGGTGCTGTTTCCCATGCCGGTGGTTCTGGAGGTCTATTTGATTACAAAAAACTTAAGCTCCGCAATCATCATCCTCGGTATTTCCGTCCTGATGGTATTTGTGGCGAGCCCGGACTATAAAAAGTTTATCATCATGGGAGCAGCGGGGGCGGCTGCGGTTGCACTACTGGTTTTCCTGATTGTATCATCAGGCGGGGAAGGCGGCTTCAGAAGTGAGCGTATTGTTGCGTGGCTGGACCCGGAGAGCCAGGCACAGGGCAAAGGCTTTCAGACACTGCAGGCTTTGTATGCCATCGGAAGCGGCGGCATCTGGGGCAAGGGGCTCGGACAGAGTATGCAGAAGCTCAGCTTCCTTCCGGAAGCCCAGAATGATATGATTTTTTCTATTATCTGCGAGGAATTGGGCCTGTTCGGAGCCATTGCAATCATATTGATGTTTATTATGTTGCTTTGGCGAATGATGGTGATTGCCAACAATGCTTCGGATTTGTTCGGTGCCATGCTGGTGGTTGGAGTTATGGGGCATATCGCCATCCAGGCAATATTGAACATTGCGGTTGTGACTAACACAATCCCCAACACAGGTATTTCTCTTCCCTTTATCAGTTATGGCGGTTCTTCGGTGATGTTTCTGTTGATAGAAATCGGTCTGGTCCTAAGCGTTGCCAAGAGAATTCAACTGAAGGAACTGTAAAAACAAAGGTACATGGAAAAGCTCTGCCACATAGGATATATTAATCAATTTTTAGGCAGATGACTATGGATTCTATTCGCATACGGGGCGGTGTTGCCCTTCAGGGAAATGTTCGTATTCAAGGTTCAAAAAATGCAGCGCTGCCCATATTGGCGGCGACATTGCTCACCGGAGACAGCTCGCTGTTAAAAAACTGCCCCAGAATTGCAGACGTATATGCCATGGCCAGCCTGCTGAAAGATCTCGGCTGTAGCGTAAACTGGCAGGGAAACGGTATAGAAGTGGATTCCTCAAGGGTTAGGCGGGAAGAGATGCAGTCGGAGGCAGTGAAGGGAATGCGTTCTTCGCTGTGTCTGCTTGGTGCTTTGCTCGGCAGATGCAGCGAGGTGGTGATGGAATATCCCGGAGGATGCTGTATCGGCGCGCGGCCCATTGATTTGCATTTGTATGCATTGAGCCGGATGGGAGTGGAATTCCTTGAAACAGACGGAAAACTACATGCCACAGCCGACAGATTGCACGGTGCGGAAATTGTTTTGCCAAAGCCAAGCGTAGGGGCTACGGAGAATGTGATTCTTGCGGCTGTTTGCGCCGAGGGAGACACTGTTTTGGAGGGAGCGGCCAGAGAGCCGGAGATAGAAGCGTTGTGTGACTATCTGGGAGCATGCGGCGCATGGATTGAGGGAGCCGGAAGCGGCAGAATTGTAATCAGAGGCGGCAGAAAGCTTTACGGAACCGAGTTTTCCATCCCGGCGGACAGAATTGTGGCGGGAACTTATCTGTTGGCCTGCATGGGAACCGGTGGTAACATTTTTCTGGAGAATGCATCCGGCAGCGAGTTGGAGGCAGTGCTTCAGGTAGCAGAGCAAATGGGCGGCCATATCTGTTCCACAAATCAGGGAATTTATGTGCAGGGACCAATCAGACCCAAAGCTGTCAGTCATATTGAGACAGCACCTTATCCGGGATTTCCTACGGATTTACAGTCTATGGCACTTGCGGTTGAGACTGTGGGAGAGGGAGAAACTGTAATAGAGGAAACCATATTTGAAAACCGGTTCCGGGTTGTGGAGGAACTCCGGCAGATGGGAGCCTGTATTGAACAGATGGACGAGAGAAGTGTTTTGGTAAAAGGCGTTCCGTCACTGACGGGTACAGAGGTGACTGCAAAGGAACTAAGAGGCGGCGCGGCATTGGTGATTGCGGCACTAATGGCTCGGGGAAAAACAACCGTATCGGGATGTTCCTATATATATCGAGGATATGAAAATATCTGCCGTGATTTCAGAGAGTTAGGAGCGAGAATCATAAGTGTATAGAAGAAAGAAAGCCGGCGTAATTCTGCTGGTGCTCGTCGTTTTGACGGCAGCTGTGCTGGGTGCGGGAGCTCATATTAATAATAAATATACCGTAAATACCGTGTATGTGGAAGGAAATGTACATTATACAGAGGATGAGATTAAGGAGATTGTCATGGACGGTGTGCTGGGTGATAATTCTCTTTATCTCTCCCTGAAGTACAGGAACAGGGGAATTGAAAATGTTCCTTTTGTGGATGTTATGGACGTAAAAATCCTGGCGCCGGATACCATCAAAATTGTGGTATACGAAAAAGTGCTGACGGGTTATGTCCGGTATATGGACACATACCTTTATTTTGACAAGGACGGATATATTGTGGAGAGTTCCGGGGTGAAAACTGCAGGTGTCCCGCAGATAGGAGGCTTGGAATTCGACCATGCGGTGGTAGGACAACAGTTGCCGGTAGAAGACAAGGATATTTTCAATAATATTCTGAATGTTACCAAGCTTTTAAAAAAATATGATTTGAATTCGGAAAAGATTTATTTCAGTGATTCCGGTGATATTACAGTATATTTCGGACAGGTGAAGGTGGCGCTGGGGAAGGATGCCTCCACCCTGGAGGACAAGCTTCAGCGTCTTCCGGAGATTCTTCCCACGCTGGAGGGAAAATGCGGTACGCTGCAAATGTCCGGCTATGATGAGAGCAGCGGAAGATATACATTTCAACCGGAGTAAACTTTTTCAGAAAACAGTTGCGAAATTCAAAAAATAATTATATGATAGTCTATATGGAGTTTAGTATGTTTAAAGGAGGATATACCCTTGCTTGAGATTAAGACAAATGACGCTGAATCTGCAGCTAAAATCATCGTGGTCGGTGTAGGCGGCGCAGGTAATAATGCTGTTAATAGAATGATTGACGAACAGATTGACGGAGTTGATTTTATCGGTGTCAACACCGATAAGCAGGCACTGCAGCTCTGCAAAGCCCCCAAGCTTCTTCAAATCGGAGAAAAGCTGACAAAGGGCCTGGGAGCCGGAGCAAAGCCTGAGGTTGGTGAGAAAGCAGCAGAGGAAAGTGCAGAGGAAATTTCTACCGCGTTGAAAGGTGCGGATATGGTATTTGTTACCTGTGGAATGGGCGGCGGTACAGGAACCGGTGCAGCTCCCGTTGTCGCAAAACTGGCGAAGGAAATGGGTATTTTAACTGTAGGTGTTGTGACAAAGCCCTTCAGATTCGAGGCAAAGGCCCGCATGATAAATGCTATCAGCGGTATTGAGCGTATTAAGGAAAATGTGGATACGCTGATTGTCATTCCCAATGATAAGCTGCTTGAAATTGTGGACAGGCGTACCACAATGCCGGAAGCGCTTAAGAAAGCAGATGAGGTACTTCAGCAGGCTGTTCAGGGAATAACCGATTTGATTAATGTACCTGCTGTTATCAATCTTGACTTTGCCGATGTTCAGACCGTCATGAAGGACAAGGGTATTGCCCATATCGGTATCGGAGAAGGTAAGGGTGACGACAAGGCTCTTGAAGCAGTGAAAATGGCAGTGGAAAGCCCTCTGCTGGAGACTACGATTTCAGGTGCTTCTCATGTTATTATCAATGTATCCGGCGACATCACATTGGCAGATGCAAGTGATGCGGCAAGCTATGTTCAGAATCTGGCGGGAGAGGATGTTAATATTATCTTCGGAGCTATGTATGATGCGACCAAATCGGACAGCTGTACCATTACTGTAATTGCAACAGGTCTGGAGGATGTTTCTGCAGGTGCGCCTGTTCAGCCCAGACTCGGAGCCGGAACAGCATACAGACAGCCTACGGCACATATTACACCAAATTCCATGAAGGGATTGAATGTACCTCCTGCCACACCCGGAGTACAGCCCGGAGCGGGTCAGACCGGTCCGAGACCGGTTCCCGGAATCCAGAAGCCGGTTGATATCAGAAGCTCCGTGGAGGAGAAGACTTTAAAGATTCCCGATTTCCTTCAGAGAAAGTAAAATATCGTTATAACAAACCGCGCAGTTTTCTGCGCGGTTTTTCTGTCGAATAAATCAATTCATTTCCCACTTGTTTTTGACAAATTCCATGCATACAGCCCTTTATAATCATTATGAAAAGGATGATGCCGATGCGATATGAGCTGTATGTTGATAGCCTGTTTCTGATGAATTTTGTAATGAACCTCTATATATTAATATTGGTAAACCGAAGCACGCTCCGCACTGCCACGCCGGGGCGGCTTTTGGCAGGGGCAATCGTCGGAGGAGGAGGTTATCTGCTGCCTTTTATCATTGGAGGACCGATACCGTTCAGACTATTGCTTGGTGCAGCCACAGCATTGGGAATGCTTCCTATCAGTTTTCCGATAAAGGGTTTGAAAAATTTTATGAAGCTTGTAGAGAAAACTCTTTTCTTTTCCTTTTGTATCGGAGGGGGAATGTTTTTTTTACTTCGCATACCGGGGCTGACGGGAGGAGTACGGTCCGGAACTTTTATGGCACTGGGATTTGGAGGAGTTTTATTTCTCTTTCTGCAACGTTTTTCGGAGGAACCGAAACCGCAGCAGTGTATCTGTCGTGCCACCCTGATTCGGGATGGAGCCCGCGTTACGGTTTCGGCATTGATAGATTCCGGGAACAGCCTTACAGAACCTATCAGTGGAAAGGCAGTGTCCGTTGTGGATGAGAAGGTGTTTAAAAGCTTGTGGGGGAATGGTGGACAGGGATACAGAGCCATACCGTATCACAGCATCGGAAAGAAAAGAGGTATTCTGGAGGGATATTTGTTACCGGAACTTTGCATTGAGGTTAACGGGATGAGCAAAACCTTTCGGGATGTATATGTAGCTGTCAGTCCGGAGAGCATTTCCGTAAAAATGATTATTAATCCCCGGCTTCTGACGGAAGAGAAAGGGGGAAGCCTTAAAAAGAGGCGGAATGAGAGGATATATGATATTAAAAGTAGCGATACCGGGAAAAATGCAGTTTAAGATGATTCGCAGAGAAAATATGCTTCTGAGGAAAAAAAACGAAATTCATTATATTGGCGGAGCAGAGGTACTTCCGCCGCCGCTGGAAGGGGAACAGGAAAGTCAGGTCATCAGTGATTTGGGCACTGAGGTGGATGCCGAGGCAAAGGCAATTCTGATTGAACATAACCTGCGGCTGGTAGTTTACATAGCAAAAAAATTTGACAATACCGGAGTGGGCGTGGAGGATTTAATTTCCATAGGAACAATCGGATTGATTAAATCCATAAACACGTTTAAGCCGGAGAGAAATATCAAGCTTGCTACCTACGCGTCAAGATGTATAGAAAATGAAATCCTGATGTATCTGAGAAGAAACAGCAGGCATAAGCAGGAAGTTTCTCTGGATGAGCCTCTAAATGTGGATTGGGACGGAAACGAACTTTTACTGTCCGATATCTTGGGAACTGAGGAGGACATTATATATCGGGATATCGAAAATGAGGTGGAGAGAAAGCTTTTGATGGGGGCTGTGAACAAGCTGTCCGACCGCGAGAGGATGATTATCAGTCTTCGATTCGGGCTTGGAACCCGGGAAGGAAGGGAAATGACGCAGAAAGAGGTGGCAACACTTCTGGGAATATCGCAGTCCTATATTTCGCGTCTGGAGAAGAAAATTATGCGTCAGTTGAAAAAAGAGATGAGTACTCATATTTAGACTTGGCAAAGCCTTCTTGTGTGGTATATACTGAAGGTAGTGCTCAGAGAGGTTATGTTATGATAAAGCGTGAAGATATCTTATCCATGGAATATTTAAAGAAAACAGAATTTACCGGGTGTCATCAGGGAATGCGCTACCGACTGGAAGGGATTACCGCAGGAGACGGAGAGAAAAAGCTTCGGTGTACTGTCTGGCCTGAGCCCTTTAACTTTTTTACAACCCCTCAGGAGGAGAAGGAGAGCGCAGAGTTTCTGTTTGCCGAAGATGGTGTTACAGATGCAGTTGCATGGATGAATGACAGGCTGTTTGAGGAGAAAGCCAGATGGGAGCACGCGGGAGAAAATTGGGATAATTACGTATAGAGGAGCTTTCCATGATACAATATATATGCAGGGATCTGGCGCAGGCATTGCGCTATCTTCCTTACGGACTGGCCACAGGAATTCCTGTTGCCGTCATTGTTCTTCTGGTGGTAAACACCAGAAGAAAACGAATGGGGAAAACACCGCTGAAATGGTTACCGGGAATTCTTTTTGGCATTTATTTCGCCGTGCTGATGGCCATTACATTTTTGTCCAGAGAGAGCGGCAGCAGGAGCGGTGCGATGGATTTGGAACTGTTTTCCACATGGGGGATTAATGACAGAAACAATGCTTATGTGATTGAAAATGTGCTGCTCTTTATTCCGTACGGTTTTCTGTGCGGTTGGAATTTTATCGGTGCAAGAAATCTGTTCCGCTGCGCTGCTCTGGGAGCTGTGACCAGTTTTGGAATCGAATGGATGCAGCTGACGACAGGCAGAGGCTATTTTCAAATTGATGATATACTTACCAATATTTTGGGAACCGTAATCGGCTGGATAATATTCCGGATTTTGTGGAGTCAAGGAGAGTTAAGGAACCTGTCCCCTTGACTCAGCAAGTGCTCAGGCGGAGAGATAAGCCCGCATGGTACGCAACGCACTTTTTTCCAGTCGGGATACCTGTGCCTGGGAGATGCCGATATAGTCAGCAACCTCCATTTGCGTCTTCCCTTCAAAAAACCTCAGGGATATAATTTCATGTTCTCTGGGGTTTAATTTCTTCATGGCTTCGCTTAGGGAGAGGTGTTCTACCCAGGTTTCTTCCTTATTTTTCTTGTCGCTGATTTGATCCATAACGTAGAGAGTATCTCCTCCGTCGGTAAATATCGGCTCGTAGAGACTCATTGGATTTTGAATGGCGTCCAGGGCATAGGCGATATCCTCCTTGGCAACGCCGATTTCGGCTGCAATTTCCTCAATGGATGGCTCCTTTAAGTTCTTTCTGGTAAGAGATTCCCTGGCGTAAATTGCTTTGTATGCAGTATCCTTCAGGGAGCGGGAGACTCTGATGCTGTTGCTGTTGTCCCTAAGAAAACGTCTGATTTCTCCGATTATCATGGGAACCGCATAGGTGGAAAACTTGACATTCAGAG
>JALEIR010000070.1 GCA_022769665.1 Lachnospiraceae bacterium
CAATCTGGCGATTTCCGTGCTGGTGTTTTTGCCCGGACTGGGGGTTTATGTCTGGTACTAAAGACCGGGAGTGCTCTTTTTTCCTTACGCTGTAGTCGGTCTGGTGATTCTGCCGCTGTTGCCTTTGACAGCTGCAACTGCACTGGGAGCCTTGATCCAGGCAGTCAGTGCGAAGTGGAAACATAAAAATCTGATCAATATTATTCTGACACTGCTGGTAATCGTAGCTATTTTGATTGGCAGCGTGTTAGTACCCGGAAATGCGGAAGCGACCGAAACAGATTCCTTTGTGGAATTACAGATGATGCTTACCGATATCACGGGAGTATTGAAAGAACAAATAGGAGCGATGTATCCTCCGGCAGTATGGTTTGGAGATGCCTTGACGCAGGAAAGCGGAAGTAATATTTTACTGCTTACGGCAGTATCACTTGTGGTATTCGTTCTTTTTGTTGCTGTTCTGCAAAAGTATTTTCTGAGAATCTCCACAGCGCTGAATGCTACTTTTACCGGAGAGACATTCCGTATGAAAGGAATGGGTAAGAGTTCACTCTTAAAGAGTCTCTGGAAGAGAGAACTCAGGCGCTATGCGGCATCCCCGATTTACGTGACTAACACACTGGTTGGTTATATCATGATGGTGATTGCCTCGGCTGCAATATTGATTGCAGGACCGGAACAGTTGGACAAAATTCTGGGAATCCCGGGAGCTCAGAAAATCGGAGCTGCAATTTTTCCTTTTATCCTTGGCGCTATGGCAGCTTTGATGCCCATGAGCAGCTGTTCCGTTTCCATGGAGGGGAAGCAGTGGTGGATGATGCAGACATTACCTGTTCCCGAGAGAGCATTGTATATGGCTAAATTTCTGACAAACCTGACTGTGGCTTTCCCGTTCTATCTGGTATCGGTGGTGCTGGCTGTTATCGCTTTCAGACCTACCGGTGCGGAGGCGGTTGGGTTTGTGCTGATTCCCGCACTTTATGTTGCGGGAAGTGCTGCGGTTGGTTTGCTGGTAAACCGTAAAATCCCTGTGTTTGACTGGGACAGTGAAGTGCGGGTGGTAAAGCAGAGCGCTTCTACGTTCTTTTCCATGCTAATCGGTATTCTGTCAGCATTGATACCCATAGGATTGATTATATTGAATTTTGTGAAGTAGAGGATAAGTTGAGATAAAAACCTGCTGCGGAAGTGATATTGCTTCCGGTAGCAGGTTTTTTATAGCCGGCGGTCAGGATACAATAAAGAGAAAGTTGTGAATTATTATGTGGCGAAAAATGAGGAATGTGTTGTATAATAGTCCGGACGGTAATCGGATGAAAGGGAATATATACATGGGACATTTCTATTTTGCGAGACACGGGCAGACAGTGTGGAATGTGGAAAATAAGATATGCGGGGCCACGGATATTGAGTTGACGGAGCTGGGGCGCAGGCAGGCTTCTGAGCTCGGAAGAGAAATTGTAAAACAGGGACTGCATATTGATGAAATCTTGTATTCTCCGCTGATTCGTGCCGCGGAGACAGCGAGGTTGATTTCGGAGATGACGGGAATTCCCATGCGTATGGAACCGCGGCTGAAAGAGCAGAATTTCGGAAAATATGAGTCCACAGCAAGGGACGGAGCGGAGTTTAGGCGTGCAAAGGCCGACTTTATCTGCAGCTATGAGGGCGGAGAATCCATGCTGAGGCTCTGCCAGAGAATTTATAATCTTCTGGATGATATTCAGAAAGAGTCTGAAGAGAAGACTTATCTGCTGGTAGCGCACAACGGAATTGCCAGAGCGGTACAATCTTATTTTTATGAGATGTCAAATGAAGAGTTTGCCGCTTTCGGAATAAAAAACTGTGAAATCAGAAGGTATGATTTTCCGGGACAACGGAATGCGGAAAGTATACATTGAAAAATATCGGATATGTGAGGATTGAAAATGAAAGAAAACCCGTCTTTTAAATCAGGATTTGTTACATTGATAGGAAGGCCGAACGTGGGAAAGTCTACGTTGATGAACAGGCTCATCGGTCAGAAAATTGCTATAACTTCAAAGAAACCCCAGACAACCAGAAACAGAATTCAGACGGTGCTGACCACAGAGGAGGGGCAGATTGTGTTCCTGGATACACCGGGCATTCACAAGGCCAAAAATAAACTGGGCGATTATATGGTGAATGTGGCGGAGAGGACCAGGGAGGAGGTGGATGTAATCCTCTGGCTGGTGGAGCCGACGGACTATATCGGCGCGGGAGAGAGGCATATTATCGAGCAACTCAAAAAGACAAAAACACCGGTGATTCTTGTTATCAATAAGACGGACACTGTGAAAAAGGATGAGATTTTTTCCTTTATCGATACCTACAGAAAAGAACTGGATTTTCAGGAAATTGTTCCCGTGTCCGCACTGAAGGGAGAAAATACGGACGAATTGGTAAAATGTATTTTTAAGTATCTTCCTTACGGCCCTGCGTTTTATGATGAGGACACCGTGACAGACCAGCCCATGCGTCAGATTACAGCGGAGCTGATTCGGGAAAAGGCACTGAGGCTTCTGGAGGATGAGATTCCTCACGGAATCGCTGTCTGTATTGAGAGCATGAAGGAAAAAGGAAATATCTGCCATATTGAAGCGACCATCATCTGTGAGAGAGAATCCCACAAAGGTATTATCATCGGAAAAGGCGGACAGATGTTGAAAAAAATCGGTTCCGCCGCCAGACCGGAAATAGAAGAAATGCTGGAAATGCAGGTAAATCTGCAGCTGTGGGTGAAGGTGAAGAAGGACTGGCGTGACAGCGATTTCCTTTTGAAAAATTTCGGCTACAATCAGAAGGAAACAAGCGAATAGAAAAGCCTCATTCTGCAAATTCTAAAATCGGGAAATACGATGAAACCGGGGGATGTGCGGAATGAATACGGAATACTGGAAGAGATTTGAAAACAGTGGAAAAATAGAGGATTATCTGGCTTTTTTAAACTTTGACGGGGCAGGAGAAGCCAAAGACGGAGGACAGTCAGGAGCGGACTCGGATGCAGGAATATATCACAGTGACGGGAATCATATTGAAGCAGTCTCCCGTGGGGGAGTACGACAGGCATATCAGCCTTTTGACGAAGGAGAGAGGTAAGATATCAGCCTTTGCAAGAGGTGCGAGAAGACCCGGAAACAAATTGGCAGCAGCTACAAATCCTTTTTCTTTTGGGGTCTTTAAACTGTATGAGGGTAAAAACTCATATACGATTGCGGATGCGGAAATACAGAAGTATTTCGAGGAGCTGAGGACGGATTATGTCGGTGCATGCTACGGCATGTATTTTGCGGAAGTCACAGATTATTATACCAGGGAAAACAATGATGAGCGGGAAATGTTGAAGCTTTTGTACCAGTCTCTCCGCGCACTCTGTGCAGAATCACTGCCAAATCCTCTGGTGAAATGTGTGTTTGAATGTAAAGCAATTGCAGTAAACGGGGAGTTTCCGGGAGTCCCTAAGGACAGAGAACTGGAGCAGGGCACGGTATATGCTCTGCAATACATAGCGGCAAGTCCCGTGGAGAAACTCTATACTTTCACAGTGTCGGATTCTGTTTTGGCACAATTACAGCAGGTGGCGGATAATTATATGAAAAAATTTGTGGGACGGGAATTCAAAAGCCTCGAAGTTCTGCAAACTCTGTGTTGAAAAAGCAGAATGTTTTTGATACAATTACTTAGCACAGTGGGCTCTAAACCTCCGACGGTGCGGAAAAAGAGGATAATTTATGAAAAAATGCAGGATGTTGGCAGCTTTTTTGAGTATGCTGGTCCTTTTGCTTACGGGATGCGGGACTCATGCCGGGCCGGACATAATAGTAGAAACTGCCATTGTTGTGGACAAGAACGGTACGGTGACGTATCATCTTGTGGAAGATTTTGATAAGGAATATTATGATATCGCAGAACTGTCTTCCATGGCGGCAGAGGAAGCAGCGGAGTATAACGGAACAAAGGCTTCGGGAGAACAGGCTGTAACTGTGGAGAGGGTAGAACGGCTACCCGAAAATGAGAGCAAGGTGACCATCAGGTATCAGTTTGACGGAACGGACAGCTTTTCCGGTTTTACCGATACTGTTTTATATTATGGTACAGTAGCCGGAGCGATAGGCGGAGATATCAGCTTCCGGTCAAATGTGAAGAATGTGAAAGACGGCACGGTGCTGACACCGGCAGAACTGGTGCAGGACGGAGAGAAAAAGGTGATTATCACAGATGCCCGTGCGGTGATTTATTGTCCGGCGAAGGTGTCCTGTTTAAGCGACGGAAGTACACTTCGTGAGGACGGAAGTGTGGATACCACAGAATCCGAAGGAACAGTTTATATCATATTAAAATAGAAAAATAAAAAGAAGATAAGCCGCTGCCCGCGGCAGAATGTGAGGACAAGAACAAAATGGAAAAAACAATGGACAAAATCGTAGCACTTGCGAAGGCGAGAGGCTTTGTATACCCCGGTTCGGAGATTTACGGCGGTCTTGCAAATACCTGGGACTACGGTAATCTGGGTGTGGAACTGAAGAACAACGTCAAGAAAGCCTGGTGGCAGAAGTTCGTTCAGGAAAACCCGTATAATGTCGGTGTTGACTGCGCAATCCTGATGAATCCGCAGACATGGGTCGCAAGCGGACATCTTGGTGGTTTTTCCGATCCTTTAATGGATTGTAAAGAGTGTCATGAGCGTTTCCGTGCGGATAAACTGATTGAAGATTTCTGTGCAGAAAACAACATTGAATTGAAGGAAAGCGTAGATGCCTGGAGTCAGGAGCAGATGAAGAACTTTATCGAGGAGCATAGCATTCCCTGCCCCGGCTGCGGAAAACATAACTTTACCGATATCCGTCAGTTTAATTTGATGTTTAAGACCTTCCAGGGTGTTACCGAGGATGCGAAGAGTACAGTTTATCTGCGCCCCGAGACAGCCCAGGGTATTTTTGTAAACTTTAAGAATGTACAGAGAACCTCAAGAAAGAAGATTCCCTTTGGTATCGGACAGATTGGTAAGTCCTTCCGAAATGAGATTACACCCGGAAACTTTACCTTCAGAACAAGAGAGTTTGAACAGATGGAGCTGGAGTTTTTCTGCGAGCCCGGAACAGACCTGGAGTGGTTCCGGTACTGGAGAGGGTTCTGCCGTGACTGGCTGCTTTCCCTGGGTATAAAAGAGGATGAGATGCGTCTCCGTGACCACAGTCCCGAGGAACTTTGCTTCTACAGCAAGGGTACCACGGATATTGAATTCCTCTTCCCCTTCGGCTGGGGTGAGCTTTGGGGTATCGCAGACAGAACCGATTATGATCTGACTCAGCATGCAAACACCTCCGGTGAGGATATGAGTTATTTTGATGACGAAAAGAAGGAGAAGTACATACCTTATGTGATTGAACCTTCTCTCGGCGCAGACCGTGTTGTTCTGGCCTTCCTTTGCGCAGCATATGACGAGGAGGAGCTGGAGGGTGGTGATATGCGTACCGTTCTTCGATTCCATCCCGCGCTTGCACCTGTGAAGATTGGTGTACTGCCCCTTTCCAAGAAATTGAATGAGGGTGCGGAAAAGATTTATGCAGAGTTGTCCAAGAAGTATAACTGTGAGTTTGATGACAGAGGAAATATCGGTAAGAGATATCGCCGTCAGGATGAAATCGGTACTCCTTTCTGTGTAACTTACGACTTTGATTCAGAGACCGATGGCTGCGTGACAGTCCGCTTCAGAGATTCCATGGAGCAGGAGAGGGTCGCTATTGCCGATTTGGATGCATATTTTGCGGATAAGTTTACGTTTTAGAGAAGGAGACTTAAAAAATGAGACAATTCACTTCTGATGAACTCAGAAAGACATGGAAGCAATTTTATATTGACCGGGGGCATGTGGATGTAGGAGCAGTTTCGCTTGTGTCCGACGGTTCTACCGGAGTCCTTTTTAACGTTGCGGGAATGCAGCCATTGATGCCTTATCTTTTGGGGCAGAAGCATCCGCTGGGAACCAGACTCTGCAATGTACAGGGCTGTGTCCGTACCAATGATATTGATTCCGTTGGCGACAAAAGTCATGTAACCTTCTTTGAGATGATGGGAAGCTGGAGCCTTGGAGATTACTTTAAGAAGGAGCGCTGCCAGTGGAGCTTTGAACTGTTGACAGAGGTGTTCGGGTTTGATGCGGATCATCTGGCTGCCACTGTGTTTGCGGGGGACGAAAATGCACCCAGAGATGAAGAAGGAGCTTCCTTCCGTATTGCATCAGGTTTTAAGAAAGAGAATATTTATTATCTGCCCGCAGAAGATAACTGGTGGGGATTGGAGTACGGACCCTGCGGCCCCGACAGCGAGATGTTCTATATGGCGGACAAGCCCGACTGCGGACCAAACTGTGGACCCGGCTGTCACTGCGGTAAGTATACAGAGCTGGGAAACGATGTGTTTATGCAGTATGAAAAGCATCATGACGGCACGCTGACCCCGTTAAAACAGAAAAATGTGGATACCGGCTGGGGGCTGGAGCGTATTCTTGCGTTCCTAAACGGAACAAAGGATGTATATCAGACAGACCTGTTTGCACCCATTATTGCCTATATTGAGGAAGCTTCCGGCGTAAAATATGAACAGGACGAGAAGCTGACCAAATCTATGCGTATACTGGCTGACCATATCCGCACAAGCGTGATGCTGATAGGAGATGAGGCAAAGCTTCTGCCTTCCAATGCAGGTGCGGGATATGTGCTCCGGCGCTTGATTCGCCGCGCCGTAAGACACGGACGCAGACTGAATCTGGGCACGGAACAGCTGCTGCATATCGGCGGAATGTATATTGATCAGATTTATGCGGAGAGCTATCCTCTCCTGAAGAAAAACAGAGAGTACATTTTGTCGGAACTGCAGAAGGAAATTGCCCGTTTTGAGAGCACTCTGGAAAACGGAATGAAGGAGTTCTATAAGATTCTGGAACAGAAGAGAGCGGAGAATGAGAAGAAAATAGACGGTAAGTCGGCATTTTATCTCTATGATACCTTTGGTTTCCCGATTGAACTGACAGTGGAACTGGCAGAGGAGGAAGGGCTTCTGGTGGATGAGGCAGGATTTGAAGCTGCCATGGAGGAACAGAAGCAGAAGGCAAGGGAGAATCAGAATTTCTCTGCAAAACTGAACGCAGCGGGAGCCGGTGTGTTTGATGCCATGGATGAAAATCTGACCAGCGAGTTTGTGGGATATGATTCCCTTTCGGCGCAGGCAGAGATTATCGGAGCAGCAACGGAGACAGAACCGGTTTCTTCCCTGAAAACAGGGGAAACAGGAACCTTGATTACAGATAAAACACCTTTCTATGCTACCATGGGCGGACAGAAAGGAGATACCGGAATCATCCGTACAAAGGAAGGTACCTTTGAGGTTCAGGAGACCGTAAAGATACCCGGAGGAAGAATCGGACATGTGGGTACGGTAATTTCCGGTACAATTACGGTTAAGGAAACCGCAGACCTGGAAGTGGATTCCGTAAACCGTATGAATACCTGCAGAAACCATTCTGCGACACATTTGCTGCAGAAAGCACTCCGGATTGTTTTGGGAGACCATGTTGAACAGCAGGGCTCCTATCAGGATGGAAACAGAACACGTTTTGATTTCAGCCATTCTCAGGCCATGACCGGGGAAGAGATTGCAAGGGTAGAGAAAATTGTAAATGAAGAAATCTCCAAGGATATTCAGGTCGTTACAGACATTATGAGTATCGAGGATGCGAAGAAGAGCGGTGCAATGGCATTGTTTGGAGAAAAGTACGGAGATACGGTACGTGTGGTTTCCATGGGTGATTTCTCCAAGGAACTTTGCGGCGGTACACATGTTAAGCATACCGGGGAGATCGGATGGTTTAAGATTCTCTCCGAGAGCGGTGTAGCTGCGGGCGTCAGAAGAATTGAAGCTCTCACAGGTACCAATGTTATGTCTTTCTATCAGGCGATGGAAGAGAACTTTGAAAAGATTGCTGCCGCAGCAAAGGCAACTACGGGTACTTTGCTGGATAAGGTTCAGCATATGCAGACAGAGCTGAAGCAGCTGGCTTCCGAAAACGAATCCTTAAAGGCGAAGATTGCACAGTCTGCTTTGGGTGATGTCATGAACCGGGTTAAGGAAATCGGAGGTGTTAAGCTTCTGGCGGCCAATGTGGACGGCGTAGATATGAACGGCCTTCGGGATTTGGGCGACCAGCTGAAGGCAAAGCTCGGCGATGGCGTTGTTGTTCTTTTGTCCAATCAGGATGGCAAGGTTAATATGATTTCCATGGCAACAGAAGGAGCACTTGCCAAGGGTGCTCACGCAGGAAATCTGATTAAAGGTATCGCTGCACTTGTAGGCGGCGGCGGTGGCGGACGTCCCAACATGGCGCAGGCCGGCGGCAAGAATCCCGCAGGTATTCCGGAAGCAATCGAAGAGGCGGCAAAGATTCTGGAAGGGCAACTTTCCTAATGAGTGAGAGATATCATTTGAAACCTGTTAAAATATTTGCTTCGGCGCTGATGCTGGCGCTAATGCTGGCGCTTTCCGCGTATGCGTGGGACGGAATTGCGAAAAGGTTGATTATCTGTCTGGGACTGAGTCTGGGATGCAGTCTGCTGTTATTGCTTCCGAAACTCTCCAATAAGCTGACAATTCCTCTGTTTGTTCTCTATCTGGCTTATGTGCCCCTGAAAAGCTTTCAGAGAATGGAACTGCCTTTTCATGACATGAACAGAATCATGGACGGGGTGACGCTCCTGTCCGTGACAATGATTATCTGTGTCTATTTCGCGTTTTTCCTTGTCACCCAGAGAAGCAATTGGGGCCTGGGCGGGGGCAGCCTCTTTCTGCTGTTTCTGTTTCTGGTGGAATATTATGTTGTAAAATTCCGGGGAGATGTATTAAGACCCAGTGACCTGGGAGCTGTCAAAACGGCTGTTTCTGTTCTGGGCAACTATGACTTTTCCCTGTCTCGGGAAGCGGCATATACAGTACTGTACTTCCTTTTCTTCATCTGCCTCGGTTTTCAAATCAGAATCAGGATGAACCGATGGGTACATATTGGGATATCGGCCGCTTCCCTGTGTATGATTGGAGGCTGGTATTATACCGTTATGGTATCTCCGTATCCTGTGGAAAAGGAGATTACCGGTCATTACTGGAACATGACGGAGAATCAGTTATTAAACGGTACCTGCATGAGTTTCTTCGTGATGTTGAGAGAAAGCAGGCTTGACGTGCCCGGGGATTATTCTGAGGAGGCGGTGAGTTTGGCAGCTTTGGAAGCTGCAAACCTGTATGATAAGCCGCAAGGATCAGATATTCAGCCGGATATCATTATGATTATGAATGAGGCGTGGAGTGATTTAAGCGTGCTTGGCGAACTGGAGACAACGGAGGATTACATGCCGTTTGTAAACAGTCTTTCGGAAAATACGGTAAAGGGTAATCTGTATGTGTCTATACTGGGAGGCCTGACTGCCAATACGGAATTTGAAGCGCTGACGGGAAATTCCCTGGCTCTGCTTTCGCCCACGGTGATACCCTATCAGAATCAGGTGAATCATGATATGCCATCCCTGGCGAGAGTGCTGGAGGCTTCAGGCTATGAGACTATGGCCATGCATCCCAGCGGAACGGCGGCATGGAGCAGAGGGAAGGTATATCCTTTCTTCGGCTTTGATGAATTTATTCATGAGACAAAATGGGAGACACCCTATGAGTATCTGCGTGGTTTCCTTTCCGATTCCTGTAACTTTCATGAAATCATCTATCGCTTTGAAAACAGAAATGAGGAGGCACCGTTTTTCTTATTTGACGTCACAATACAGAATCACAGCGGATATTACGGTGATGTTCCAATGGATATAAAAGTAAAAAGCGTAGGCGGAATTTCTGCAGAAGAGGTGGGCTATATCTACGATTTAGAGACCTATCTGAATCTGATGAAGATAACAGATACCTCTTTTGGAGAGCTTGTAACATACTTTGTTTGCTGAGGCTGCAACACGGAGTCAGCGGCATCTATTCGGATGATATTTTGCCTGAGGCTGCAAAGGTACCGTAAAGCCGGCTGAGCGAATAAAAGCGCGACTGAATAATCTGAATAAATCTGAATAATCTGAAAAAAAACAGTTGACGTATCAGACATTTATGCTATAATATTCAGTGTGTATGCGACAGGAGATGCCGCAATACATAATATTAACCCAATCAGTCATGTTGCTTGAGGGACTGAAGGGAGGTCGGGTAGAGATGTCAAACGTAATCGTAAAAGAAAACGAAACTTTGGACAGCGCACTGCGTCGTTTCAAGAGAAGTTGCGCTAAGGCTGGTATTCAGCAGGAGATTCGTAAGCGTGAGCATTACGAGAAGCCTAGCGTAAGACGTAAGAAGAAGTCTGAAGCAGCAAGAAAGCGTAAATATAACTAAAAACGTGAGCAGACCCTCGGTTTACAGCCGAGGGTTTTCTGTTCTAAGGAATACAAACGATTCATATCTATTACCGTAGAGGTATTTTTGCACAGGCGGCAGAAACTGTTTTTGGATTAACGGTATGGAGTATACCTGTATCGGTGAAATGCCGGTGCGTGCGAAGGTACGGGATTGGAGTGAGTCAGCTTATGTTAAGAAAAAAGTCTTTGATGGCGCTGTTTCTTGCAGCAGTTTTCTGGATTACGGCATGTATGCCGGTATGCGCAGAGATTTCGGTTTCTTCTCCTTCGGTTATTTTAATGGAGAGTTCCACAGGACAGGTCATTTATGAACAGAATGCTACAGAGAGGAGAAGCCCTGCAAGCATTACAAAGATTATGACGCTGCTTTTAACCTTTGAGGCGCTGAAAGCGGGAAAGGTCAGCCTGACGGATGATGTTATTACCAGTGAATATGCCAGCTCCATGGGTGGTTCTCAGGTATTTTTGGCACAGGGTGAGATTCAGACTTTGGAGACTATGATAAAATGTATAGCGGTTGCATCGGGAAATGATGCCAGTGTTGCCGTGGCGGAACATATTGCGGGCAGTGAGCAGGCATTTGTTGACCTGATGAATGCAAAGGCTGCGGAACTTGGTATGACGGAAACGCATTTTGAGGATTGCTGCGGATTGTCTGATTCGGATAATCATTATTCCTGTGCAAGGGATGTAGCAATAATGTCCAGAGAATTGACGGTTAATTATCCTGAAGTGTTTGATTATACTACCATATGGATGGAAGATATTGTTCATGAAACAAGGCAGGGTACCAGTAAATTTACCCTGAACAGTACCAATAAGCTGCTAAAGCAATATCAGTATGCAACAGGATTGAAAACCGGTTCCACAAGCAAAGCAAAATACTGCCTTTCCGCTACAGCGTCCAAGGACGGAATCGATTTGATTGCGGTGGTAATGGGTGCGCCGGATTATAAGGTGCGTTTTGTGGATGCCCAGACTCTTTTAACTTTTGGCTTTGGAGTTTGCAATCTTTACATAGATACCAATCAGGAAAGCTTAAGTCCCCTGACGGTGGAGAGAGGTGTATCGGAGGAGGTCTCGCTTAGATATGACGGGGAATTCCGATATCTGGATACGGCGGGAAATGATTTGTCGGCTGTGGAAAAAGTAATCGAACTGCCTGAAGCGGTACAGGCGCCTGTGACGGAAGGAAGTGTTGCCGGGAGAGCAAGGTATCTGCTGAACGGAACGGAAATCGGCAGCGTTCCCATTCTTTTCGGAGAGACTGTTGAGAAAGCAGGCTATCTGGATTATCTTCGTAAAGCCGTAGGATTATTCCTTTTGTAAAAAAGAAATTGTATGTTATACTATTATGCATGCCGGAGTGCACGGGAAATCAAAGACTGTGAGGAATACCATGACAGATATTTTAATTACCGTTTTGGGGATTTTTTTGATTATTATGGTTTGGGTGATGCTGTATGACAGCAATCGTTTCGTGGTACAGAGCACTGTGGTCTCGGACAGACGAATCCGGAAACATTTGCGGGCTGTGGTGATTGCGGATTTACATAATAAACGTTACGGCAGAGAAAACGAGAGACTGTTGAACGAAATCAGAGCCCGGAAGCCGGACGTGATTCTGATAGCAGGTGATATTCTCACTGCAAAGCCGGGGAAGTCCATTCAGCCTGCCATTTCTTTTTTGGAGGTGCTTGCAAAAGAGTTCCCGGTTTATTACGGAAACGGCAATCATGAACATCGTCTGAAACTGTATCCGAAGAAGTATGGAGATATGGGGAAGCAATACTGGCAGGCCCTGCATGATATGGGAATAGAGCCAATGGTAAACAGTCATGTGGTGCTGGAGGACTGCGGACTTGCCATATACGGTGCCGAGATAGAAAAGGTATACTATAAGCGGTTTAAAACGCCGAAAATGGGTGAGGAATACATGGGAAAAATTCTGGGAAAAGCGGATGAACGGTACTACACCGTATTACTTGCACATAACCCTGATTATTTTCCGCGGTATGCAGGATGGGGCGCCGATTTGACATTATCGGGACATGTACACGGAGGTGTCGTCAGAGTACCCCTGTGGGGAAAAGGCTTGGTTTCTCCCAGTCTGAAGCCTTTCCCGAAATATGACGGAGGTATTTTCAGACAGGGACAGGCTGTGATGATTTTGAGCAGAGGCCTTGGCATGCATACCATACCGGTCAGAGTATTTAATCCCGGAGAATTGTGGGTTGTGGATTTTCAACCTGAATAGGGAATGTATGTTCTCACTTGAAAACCGTACCGAAAACCGTTACACTGAAGCGTAGGCGGCGGAAGAAAACCTGAGTTGAGAAGAGGACAATATGGCAATATCGGTGAAACTGGAAGTGTTTGAAGGCCCGCTGGACCTTCTGCTTCATCTGATAGATAAGAACAAAGTTGATATATATGACATTCCCATTGTTGAAATCACGGAGCAGTATCTGGATTACATCAAGCAGATGGAAACAGATGACATGAATGTGATGAGTGAATTTCTGGTGATGGCAGCAACACTGTTGGATATAAAGTGCCGTATGCTGCTTCCCAAGGAAGTCAACGAGGAGGGTGAGGAGGAAGACCCCAGAGCGGAACTGGTACAGAAACTTTTGGAATACAAGATGTACAAGTATATGTCTTTCGAACTCAGAGACCGTCAGGTGGATGCGGCGAAAAATCTGTACCGCGAGCAAAAGCTCCCGGAGGAGGTTGCTGCTTACAGACAGCCGGTGAACTATGAAGAACTGGTAGGGGACATGACCCTGAATAAGCTTCACGAGATATTCAAATCCATTGTCCGAAAGCAGGAGGACAAAATCGATCCGATCCGAAGCCGGTACGGCAATATTGAGAAAGAAGAGATTGACATGGAGGCTAAGACACTCTATGTGGAAGCCTACGCAAGAGAGCATAAGAGTTTCAGCTTTCGTAATCTTCTGGAAAAGCAGTCCAGCAAAATGGAGGTCATTGTCACCTTTTTAATTATTCTGGAACTGATGAAAACAGGAAAAATATATATCAGTCAGGAAAATATATTTGATGACATCATAATTACCTCTAAGTAAAGGAGAAGAAAAGAAAATGGAACGTTCCAAAGCAGAGGCCGTTATAGAGGCTGTTCTGTTTACCATGGGAGAGTCTGTGGAAATCAGCAGGCTTGCCGATGTGATAGAAGAGGATGTAAAAACAACCAAATCAATCTTAAAGGATATGGCAACGCGGTATGAACAGGAGAACAGCGGTATTGCACTGACGCAGTTTGACAATGCCGTGCAGCTTTGTACCAAGGCAGATATGTATGAATATTTGATTAAGATAGCCAAAGCACCCCGGAAAATGACCTTGACGGATACCGTGCTTGAGACTCTTTCCATAATTGCCTATAAGCAGCCGGTTACCAGAATTGAAATTGAACGTATCAGGGGCGTAAGCTGTGATCATGCAATCAATAAGCTGTTGGAGTACGATTTGATTACGGAACTGGGACGTCTGGATGCGCCGGGACGACCTCTCCTTTTCGGAACCACAGAACAGTTTTTGCGCTGCTTTGGCGTAAAGAGTCTGGAAGAACTGCCGGAATTAAATCCCGTGCAGATGGAAGAATTCAAACAGCAGGCGGAAGCGGAAGTGCAGCTTCAGCTGGATATTTAGAAAGTAAGCCTCATATATTATTAAAAATCCAAGTTTTACAGGATGAAAATGCGGATGAAAAAAATAATATGGGGCTTTTTTTGCGCCCTTTTTCTGACGGTGCACTTAACCGCCCGGGCGGAGGAAAGCAATCCGGCAGAGGAGCTTTCCCTTTATGCCACGTCAGCTGTGCTGATGGATGCCGATTCCGGAAGAATATTGTACGGTAAGAACGCGGATACTCCCATGGCCATGGCCAGTACTACAAAAATCATGACCTGTATTGTAATACTGGAAAATGCTTCCCTGGATGATATGTTGACGGTGTCGGCTTATGCGGCGGGTATGCCGAAGGTCAAGCTGTACATACAGAAGGGGGAGCAGTATACCGTCAGGGATCTGCTTCATTCTCTGATGCTGGAATCCCACAACGATTCTGCCGTGGCTCTGGCAGAACATGTGGGAAGAGGCTTTTTGGAACCGGAATTGGCAGAGAAGCCCGTGGAAGAATATACGGAGGAGGAGAGCAAACGTGCGGTGGCGGCTTTTGCAAGACTGATGAATGAAAAAGCTGTTGAGCTCGGGTGTAAAAACAGCTGGTTTATAACACCAAACGGCTTGGATGCCACACAGGAGTTTACATTAAAGGACGGCACGGTTATCCGGAAAGAACATTGTACCACAGCTGCGGAACTTGCAAGAATTATGGCTTATTGTATCGGAGAATCGCCGCAAAAGGAGACCTTTCTGGAAATCACAAGGACGGCAAACTACAGTTTCTCCTCAGACGGACGCAGCTTTTCCTGTGTGAACCATAACGCTTTTTTAAATATGATGGATGGAGCACTCAGCGGGAAAACGGGTTTTACCAACAAGGCAGGTTACTGTTATGTGGGCTCCCTTCGCAGGGACGAAAAAACTTTTGTGGTAGCACTTTTGGCCTGCGGCTGGCCAAACAACAAGAGCTATAAGTGGAGTGATACCAAAGAGCTGATGCAATACGGCATTGACAATTATTCTTACAGGAGTTTTCTGGAGGAGGGGATTGCTTTTGATAAAAAAATACTGAAACCTATTGCTGTGGAGAACGGACAGACGCATATTTTGGGAGAAACAGCATATACTGATATTGAGATATCAGACAGAAGGAGACGGGAAAATGGTAGCATGGATTTTGTGGATGACGGAGCAAATGAGAAGAATCTGGAAGGACTCCTTCTGCGAGAGGACGAAGAGATAAAGGTAGAGTATCATCTGCAGGAAAGTCTTACCGCTCCGGTGAAAGCCGGGGCGGAGGTGGGAGAGATTACATACAGTGTCGGAGATACTGTCTATAGACGGGAGAGCATTGTTACGGTTTCCGATGTGCGGGAAATTGATTTTGCCTGGTGTATCAGACAGATTTTGACACGATTTTGGCTGTAAAATAAAAATTGTTAAAAAAATGCAATTCGTTCTATACGAGTTGCTTTTTTTGTGTTATAATGCTTAAGACAATAATCGGGGGAATTTGGCTTGCTATCTAAAAAAGCCTTCTCCTGTACCAAATTGTTTGTATTTATTTATTATAAACGGAGGACTGAAAGCATGAGTACTACTTCAAAAGCGAGTCAAAGAATTGCAGCTTTACTCGATGACAACAGTTTCGTGGAAATCGGCGGACTTGTAACGGCAAGAGCTACGGATTTCAACATGAAACCGGACGAAACTCCTTCAGACGGTTGTGTGACCGGCTACGGAGTGATTGGTGGTAAGCCTGTGTATGTGTACAGCCAGGATGCTTCCGTAATGAACGGAACCGTAGGCGAAATGCATGCAAAAAAGATTATCAACCTTTATGATTTGGCGATGAAGACGGGATCCCCTGTCATCGGCCTGATTGATTCTGCGGGCTTAAGATTGCAGGAGGCTACCGATGCGCTGAATGCGTTTGGTGCCATCTATATGAAGCAGACGCTGGCTTCCGGCGTAATCCCTCAGATTACCGCAATTTTGGGCAGCTGCGGAGGCGGATTGGCTCTGTTCCCGACTCTGACCGATTTTACATTTATGGAAGAGAAGAATGCAAAGCTGTTTGTAAATGCGCCCAATGCTTTGGACGGCAACGTTATCACAAAGTGTGATTCTTCTTCTGCCGCATTCCAGTCAGAAGAAAGCGGTATTGTGGATGTTGTGGCTGACGAGGCAACCATCCTGACAAAGATTCGTGATTTAATCGGTTTCCTGCCTGCAAACAATAACGAGGGCAGCGACATTGTTGAGTGTACGGATGATTTAAACCGCGTAAACGCTGAGCTGGCAAACTGTGTCGGAGATACCTCCGTTGCACTTTCCATTCTGGCCGACAATAACGATTTCTTTGAGGTGAAGGCCAATTATGCAAAGGATATGGTTGTAGGATTCCTGAAGCTTGACGGTGTAACCGTAGGTGCTGTTGCAAACCGCAGCGAGGTTTGCGATGAAGAAGGAAAGATTGCGGAGAAGCTGGATAATGTACTTTCCAAGCAGGGATGTGAAAAGGCAGCTGCTTTTGTAAGCTTCTGTGATGCATTCGATATCCCGGTACTGACCCTTACAAACGTGAAGGGGTACAAGGCAACCATGTGTTCCGAAAAGGGAATTGCCAAGGCTGCCGCTAAGCTTACATATGCGTTTGCAAACGCAACCGTTCCCAAGGTAAATGTTGTAATCGGCAAGGCACTGGGCACTGCAGCCATCGTTATGAATTCCAAGGCCCTGGGTGCAGACATTACCATGGCATGGCCGAATGCTGAAATCGGAACCATGGAGAGCAAGCTGGCTGCAAAGATTATGTATGACGGTCAGGGTGCCGATGTAATCAACGAGAAGGCAGCTGAGTACGAAGCATTACAGCTTTCTGCGGTAAGTGCTGCACGGAGAGGGTATGTGGACCAAATTGTGGAAGCTGCCGATACCAGAAAGTATGTCATCGGTGCATTTGAAATGCTCTTTACAAAGAGCGAGGAGCGTCCAGCAAAGAAGCACGGAACAGTATAGAAAGGGTGATTACGGTAAAATGAAGAAGAGATTGTTGGCTTTAGTATGTATGATTACCTGTATCTTCGGACTGACCGCATGCGGAAGCGAAGAAGCGCTGACGACATTTGAACAGAAAAAGGTGGATAATGCTGAGCTGATGGCCAAACAGGCAATCATTCCCATCTTGACGGATTATTTGTGTGTTGAGGATACCTTTGCTCAGATTCTTCCCGACACAGAGCTGAGTGAGCTCACCATGGAAGAAATTGCGCATGTGTGCGAACAGACCTTTGGCATCGAGGTGGACGGATATGCGGTGTTGACCGCGGTGGAATCCTTTGATACAGCATTGGACACTATCGGAGGTATTGCCGAGATCGGTGATGCTACAGCAAAAATCGACGATGACCAGATCGTTGTAGAGGTTGAGGTTAAGGGCGAAAAGAAGAATGCTAAGGCAGAGATTATTTTCAGCAACGATATGTTTATGCGCCTGGAATCAGCGTCCCTGAACCCGGTTTCCACAACGGGTGAGCTGATGGGTAAGGCGGCACTGAATACCTTGATTGGTATGGGTACCGTGTTCGTTGTTTTGATTTTAATCAGCCTGATTATTTCCCTCTTTGGTTTTATTCCTAAGCTTCAGGCAGCATCTGCAAAGCGCAAGGAAAGAAAGAAGGCCGAAAAGGCAACCGGAGAAAAAACGGGTATTGACAATGCTGTGGCACAGATTACCGCACAGGAAGAGGTTGCGGATGCAGCCGATGATTTGGAACTGGCAGCTGTTATTGCGGCAGCAATCGCAGCATACGAGGGCTCCGCATCTACAGACGGATTTGTAGTGCGTTCCATCAGAAGAAGAGTTTAATCAAAATGGAGGAAAATAGAATGAAAAATTATACCATCACCGTAAACGGAAATGTATATGATGTAACAGTAGAAGAGGGCGCATCTACAGGAGCTCCCGTAGCAGCAAAGGCTCCCGCGGCTCCCAAGGCAGCTCCCAAGGCTGCACCCGCAGCAGCTCCCAAGGCTGCAGGCGGAGCAGGAAGCATCAAGATTGAAGCAGGCGCAGCAGGCAAGGTATTCAAGCTGGAGAAGAAGGTTGGCGATGCCGTAAAGAAGGGTGATGCCGTTGTTATTATCGAGGCAATGAAGATGGAGATTCCCGTTGTTGCTCCGGAAGACGGAACTGTGGCAAGTGTTGATGTAGCTGTTGGTGACGCAGTTGAAGCAGGTGCTGTTCTTGCAACGCTGAACTAGTACACGAGATTAGTTGAGGCGTACTTCAACTTTCAAAGACAACAGGAGGTCAACAAATGGAATATGTATTTTCTACGCTGAGCAATCTGATTCACCAGACGGCGTTTTTCAACCTGACCTGGGGAAATTACCTGATGATTGCTGTTGCGTGCTTTTTCCTTTATCTGGCTATCCGTCATGAGTTTGAGCCCTTGCTCTTAACTCCGATAGCCTTCGGTATGCTGTTAGTTAATATTTATCCTGACATTATGCTTCATGCAGAGGATGCGGCGAACGGTGTCGGCGGCTTACTGTATTACTTTTACAAATTGGATGAATTGGCAATCCTGCCTTCCCTGATTTTCATGGGTGTTGGCGCTATGACCGACTTCGGTCCCCTGATTGCTAACCCTAAGAGCTTTCTTTTGGGTGCGGCAGCACAGTTTGGTATTTTTGCTGCATATTTCGGAGCAATTTTCCTGGGATTCAACGACAAGGCCGCAGCTGCAATCTCTATCATCGGAGGTGCAGACGGACCTACTTCCATCTTCCTGGCAGGTAAGCTTGGACAGACGGCAATCCTGGGGCCTATCGCTGTGGCGGCGTACTCGTACATGTCATTGGTACCGATTATCCAGCCTCCTATTATGAAGCTGTTTACAACAGAGGAGGAGAGAAAGATTAAGATGGGTCAGCTTCGTCCCGTTTCCAAGCTGGAGAAGATTCTGTTCCCTATCGTCGTTACTATTGTTGTATGTTTGATTCTGCCTACGACAGCTCCTCTGGTAGGTATGCTGATGCTGGGTAACCTGTTCAGAGAGTCCGGAGTTGTAAGACAGCTGACAGAGACGGCATCCAACGCGCTGATGTACATTGTCGTTATTCTGCTGGGTACTTCCGTAGGTGCGACTACCAGCGCAGAGGCATTTCTGAATCTGGATACTCTGAAAATCGTGGGACTTGGTCTGATTGCATTTGCATTCGGTACAGCAGCCGGTGTGCTGTTCGGTAAGCTGATGTGTGTACTGACGAAGGGCAAGGTGAATCCTCTGATTGGTTCTGCAGGTGTATCCGCAGTGCCTATGGCAGCCCGTGTGTCCCAGAAGGTAGGTGCGGAAGCTGATCCCACTAACTTCCTGTTGATGCATGCTATGGGACCTAACGTTGCAGGTGTTATCGGAACTGCCGTTGCAGCCGGTACATTCATGGCCATATTCGGAGTCTTTTAAGCTGTGCATGTCAGTCGGCAGTTCTGAAGCTGCCGTGCTCGCACGAGCAGCAAAGAAACTGCTGACTGACATATAGAGCGCATAGCGCGATGAAATAAGCCCGGAGGGCTTATGAATGCACAGCTTAAAGTAAGCGGAGTGTAAAGGCGCATAGCGCGATGAAACAAATAAAAAAACATGGAGGAAAATTCGTAATGTCAGAAATTGAAAAGAAACCGATAAAGATTACGGAAACCGTACTGCGTGATGCTCACCAGTCTCTGATTGCAACCAGAATGCCTACCGAATTCATGCTTCCTATCGTAGATAAGATGGATAAGGTCGGATATCACTCCGTAGAGTGCTGGGGCGGTGCAACTTTTGATGCATCCCTGCGTTTCCTGAAGGAAGATCCTTGGGACAGATTGCGTAAGCTGCGTGACGGCTTCAAAAATACTAAGTTACAGATGCTGTTCCGTGGACAGAATATTTTAGGTTACAGACCTTATGCGGATGACGTTGTAGACGCTTTCGTCCAGAAGTCCATTGCAAACGGTATTGATATTATCCGTATTTTTGACTGTCTGAATGACCTGCGTAATCTGCAGGAGGCAGTAAATGCTACCAATAAGATGAAGCAGCAGGAAGGACGCGGACATGCTCAGGTAGCATTATCCTATACTCTCGGCGATGCTTACACATTGGAGTACTGGGCTGATATGGCTAAGAAGATTGAGGAGATGGGTGCAGATTCCATCTGTATTAAGGACATGGCAGGTTTGCTGGTTCCTTATAAAGCATCCGAGCTGATTGCAGCCATGAAGGAGAATACAAAGCTTCCTATTCAGTTACATACACATTATACTTCCGGCGTTGCAAGCATGACCTATCTGAAAGCAGTAGAAGCAGGAGTAGATGTAATCGATACCGCTATGAGCCCCTTCGCAATGGGTACTTCACAGCCTGCAACCGAAGTTATGGTTGAGACCTTCAAAGGTACTCCTTATGACACCGGCTTTGACCAGAATCTTCTGGCTGAAATTGCTGACTATTTCCGCCCTTACAGAGATGAGTGCTTAAAGAACGGTCTGTTGAATCCCAAGGTTATGGGTGTTGATATTAAGACATTGCTGTATCAGGTTCCCGGCGGTATGCTTTCCAACATGGTTAGCCAGCTGAAGGAACAGAATGCAGAAGACAAATATTATGATGTGCTGAAGGAAATCCCTCAGGTTCGTAAGGACTTGGGCGAGCCTCCTCTGGTTACACCTTCTTCTCAGATTGTAGGTACGCAGGCAGTGTTCAATGTTCTGATGGGCGAGAGATACAAGATGGCTACCAAGGAGACCAAGGCAGTTCTTCGAGGAGAATATGGTCAGACTGTAAAGCCCATGAATCAGGAAGTAATCGACAAGGTTATTCCCGGCGAGGAAAGAATTACCTGCCGTTATGCAGATATGCTTGACAACGAGATGGATAAGCTGGAAGGCGAGATGAAGGAATGGAAGCAGCAGGACGAGGATGTACTGTCCTATGCATTGTTCCCTCAGGTTGCAACAGACTTCTTCAAGTATCGTCAGGCACAGCAGGAAAAGGTAGATATGACTCAGGCAGATACAAAAAACGGAGCATATCCCGTATAAGATAGGAAACGCAACATTTTCCAAAAGACGGTTTACCTTAAAGGCGGTTTACCTTAAAAGATGGTTTATCCCAAAAGATGCTACAGCATATGTTGTTTCGTTCAGGTTAAAAATACCCATCCATTGGATGGGTATTTTTTCATCAAATTTGTAATACCGGAAAAATTGATTTCTTCTCTTTTCATATTAACATATGTTGGGTGAAAAGAGTCTTCAACCCATGCAAAAAGACGCTTAAACAATGGATAAAACCATGTGATGATTGACAAAGAATTCGAGCAGTGCTAAACTTTATGCGGCAATTAATGATTGAAAATAGGTATGTAATACACCTGTGGACAATAAACATATGGACAATAAACATATGGACAATAAACATATGAACAATATACATATTACATATGCATAAAGGCAGAAAAATGATGAAAAGTAAAAAAAAGAAAAGAAAACTCCGACTGATTGCAGTCTTAGTGTTGATAGGTGTAGGACTGCTATTGGGCGGATATTTATATATCAACAGTCTTACATACAAAACGTGTTATGCGGAAGCCGGTGTGGAGATTCTGCCCCGGGACTTTTTTAAAAAAGAGGATACGGAAGCAGTTTTCACCGAAAAAAGTCAGCCGATTGACATACATATGCCGGGAGAATATACGGTTTATGTGAAGAGTGGGTTATTTACCCATAAATGTAAACTTGTGATTCAGGATACTGTTGCCCCTAAAGCGTCAGCGAACGATGTTGTGCTGGAATACGGTACATCTTGTGGGGCAGAAGCCTTTGTTAAAGAGATAGAGGATGCTACGACTGTCTCTGTCCGTTTCGTTGCAGATCCTGACTTTGAAAAAGGAGGAGTACAGCCTGTTTCGGTGGAACTGTCCGACATTGCCGGAAATACAACGGTTGTGGAGTCGACACTGAGCATATCCCCTGTACTAAAAGAATTAATCTGGGAAGCAGGAAGCGGCTATCCCACAGCGGATGATTTTACACTGACAGGTGATGTGACGGAGCTTCTGACAACAGAACTTGATACAACAAAGGTGTCTGTGCAGAATGTTACGTTGCTGGTTGACGGTGAAGTGTATGAGTCTGTTTTGAATGTGGTAGATACTGTTGCCCCTACGGTGCAGGTACAGAATCTGACCGGATTTACAAATCTTGCCATCCCTGCAGATCGGTTTGTTGTGTCGGTTGAGGATGCCACAGAGGTGACAGTGAATTATGAGCAGGAACCGGATTTTTCCGTTCCGGGAACCGTAAACGTAACGCTTGTTTTTGCAGATGAGGGAAATAACCTGACTACCGCTGAAGCGGAACTTACATTGGAAGAAGATACAGAGCCGCCGGTAATTGCAGGAGCAAGAGATATTACTTACATCATGGGTACGACAATTTCTTACCGCAAGAACATTATTCTGACAGATAACTGTGAAGAAGGGTTGCAGCTTAGTGTAGACAGCAGCCAGGTAAATACAGAGGTTGCAGGCGTGTATCCTGTGACTTATACGGCTACCGATTATGCCGGGAACAGTACATCTGTTACAGTAAATGTGACAGTACAACCTATGGTTTATGATGTCAATGAGGTTTATGCTTATGCGGATTCGGTGCTGGCATCTATCTTTACCGACGATATGACGGAGTATGATAAGCTGTGGGCGATTTACAGCTACGTAAAAGGGCATATCGGCTATATCAATCATTCGGATAAGGGAGACTGGGTGAAAGCCGCCTACGAAGGACTTGTGGGAAAATCAGGTGACTGTTATGTATATGCTTGTACCACAAAGGTTCTTTTGGACAGAGCGGGCATCAAAAACATGGATATAGCTAAGATTCCGGCGAAGACAAGTCACTATTGGAATCTTGTTGATATCGGAGATGGCTGGTATCATTTAGATACGACTCCGAGAAAAGATCATCCTACGATATTTTATTGGACGGATGAACAGCTGATGGAATACTCGGCACAGCATAACAATTCGCACAATTATGATCATGATGCCTATCCGAAGGTAAACTAATGTCTTGAGGAAACGGTAAGGAGCGCAAATGAAGAAACTGGGAATTATCGGTGGATTGGGCCCGATGGCGACTACATACTTTTTATACCTGTTGACACGAATGAGCAGGGCAGAGAACGATCAGGAACATATGGAAATTTTGATGCACAGCAAGCCGTCGATTCCTGACCGCACCAGGTACATACTTGGACAAAGCCGGGAAAATCCCGTTTTTGAGATGATTGATATCGGCTTGGAATTAAAAAACATGGGTGCAGAAATGATTGCCATCCCCTGCATTACTGCTCATTATTTTCACGGAGAACTGGAAAAAGGCATCGGTGTCAAGGTTTTGCATGCAGTGAGAGAAACAGCGGAGTACTTGAAGAAGGCAGGCGTTGACAAGGTCGGCATTATGGCAACGGACGGAACCGTGCAAAGTGAACTGTTTCCTGATGTATTCAACAGGTACGGAATTGCAACGGTCAATCCCTGTGAGAAGTCTCAGAAAAAAGTTATGGAATTGATTTATCGCCAGATAAAATCGGGCGAGAAGGGCAATCTGGATGAGTTTATTCAGGTTGGCGATGAACTGTTTGCAGAAGGAGCACAGGTTAACCTGCTTGGGTGTACGGAACTGTCTCTTTTAAAGAGAGATTATATTCTGCCGGCGGGATATCTGGATGTGATGGAAGTGCTGTCCAGAAAGGCTGTTCAGGAGTGCGGCATATTTGATACCAGATATGAGCAGCTTATAACAAAATAGAGAGGCTTAATGAAGATGCAGAATAACGTACTGGATTATTTGGATGAAACGGTGAAAAGAGTACCGGAAAAAATAGCTTTTTCAAACGGAAGCGACAACATGACCTTCTCGGAGGTAGACAAAGACAGTCGGGCCATTGGAACCTGGCTGCATCAAAAAGGTATCTACAGAAAACCGGTGGTGGTTTTTATGAACAAGCATCCCAAAGAGGTGACAGCTTTTTTTGGTGTAATTCGCGGTGGATGTTTCTATGTACCCATCGATGAGGAAATGCCCCGTGTCCGTATTAATTTGATTTTGGAGAATTTAAAGCCGGAAATGATTCTCTGTGATGATGAGACGGCAAAACAGGCGGAAGCCTTTTCATATAAAGCAGAGATTGTACTTTATGATAAGATCTGCCATACGGAAATTGATGCTAAGGCTTTGCTTGAAATTCATGACAGGGGAATTGACACAGATCCCATATATGTGGTGTTTACTTCCGGGTCCACAGGGGTGCCGAAGGGAGTAGTTGCATGCCATCGCTCGGTGCTTGACTATATCGAGCATTTGTCCGAAGTTTTAGAATTTAATGAAAACACGGTGTTTGGCAATCAGACTCCGCTTTATTTTGATGCCTGTCTGAAAGAACTTTATCCTACATTAAAATTTGGCGCAACGACTTATCTGATTCCCAAGGAAAAATTTATGATGCCGGTGAAACTGGTGGAATTCCTGAATGAATTCCATATCAATACAATCTGCTGGGTGGTATCTGCATTGACGATGATATCAGCGTTTAATACCTTTAAAACAGTAGTTCCCCGTTATTTACATACGATTGCCTTCGGAAGCGAGGTCTTTCCCATCAAGCAGTTCAGAAGATGGCGGGAGGTATTGCCGCAGGCGAAATTCACCAACCTGTACGGACCGACGGAAGGAACGGGAATGTGCTGTTATTACAAGGTGGAAAGAGAGTTTGAGCTTGATGAGGCAATTCCCATCGGAAGACCCTTTGCAAATACGGAAATCCTTCTGCTGAAGGAGGACAATACGCCTGCGGGACAGGGAGAGACGGGAGAAATCTGTATTCGCGGTACATCTCTGACCCTTGGATATTACAATAATTTTGAGAAGACAAATGAGGTATACGTTCAGAATCCTTTGAATACTGCTTATCCTGAGTTGATATACCGGACAGGCGATTTGGGCAAATATAATGAGTACGGAGAATTGGTATTTGTCTCACGAAAAGATTACCAGATAAAGCATATGGGACACCGAATTGAGCTGGGGGAAATAGAAGTAAATGTAAATATGCTTGACGGAGTAAAAATATCCGGTTGCATATATGATGGACAGAATGGTAAAATTGTGTTGTATTATGTCGGAGATATGGAGGAGAAAGAACTGATTACCCTCCTGAAGGACAAGCTTCCCAGATATATGATTCCCAATTTTGTCAGAAGACTGGAGCAGATGCCTTTTACCGCTAACGGCAAAATAGACAGAGTAACCTTGAAGAAAATGCACCAAGAGAAAACAAAATAAGAAAAGCAATAAGAAAAAGAGAAAGAGGTAGAACATGGAAGAATTATTGGAAATTTTGCAGGAGCTTCATCCGGAAGTAAACTTTGAAGAGGAAGAACATCTGATTGATGATAAGATACTGGATTCTTTTGATATCGTTTCCATTATCTCAGAGATTGCCGATCAGTTTGATGTGACGATTTCCGCGGAGCATATTTTACCGGAAAACTTCAATTCCGCAAAGGCACTGTATGCGTTGATACAACAGCTGGAGGACGAAGACTAAGATGCTGTTTACATCCTACAGGTTTTTAGAGTTCCTGCTCGTTTTGTTTTTGCTTTACTACATACTTCCGGCAAGGTGGCAGTGGAAGGTTCTGCTGGTTGCCGGCTTTGTGTTTTATTTTTGCGCAAATCCCATATATTGCGTTTATATTGCTGTGACTATTTTCACAACATGGTATGCCGGCTGTAAAATAGAAGCATTGCGGGAAAAAAGCACCGTTTATCTGCAAGAGCATAAGGAGAGCCTAAGTAAGGAGGAACGAAAGAGCTATAAGGCAGCTGTTAAGCATAAGACCTGGATTTGGACTCTTTCCTGTCTCCTTTTCAACCTCGGTATACTGGCGGTAGTAAAATACACCAATTTTGCCATATCAAATATCAATTCCGTAATGAAAGCTTTCGGAAGTGTTGGGGAGCTTGGCTTTGTGGACATCATCGTCCCTCTTGGCATATCCTTTTACACCTTTCAGGCAGTGGGATACATCATTGATGTATATCGGGGAACCGTGGAGGCCGAAAAGAATATTTTTCGTTTCGCGCTGTTTGTTTCCTTTTTCCCACAACTGGTGCAAGGTCCCATCAGCCGGTTTGGAGACCTGAAAAAAACGCTGTTTGAGGAGCATCCTTTTGACAAAAAGACAATATGTTTCGGATTGCAGCGTATTTTATGGGGATATTTCAAAAAACTGGTGATTGCGGACCGAATTCTGACGGGTGTCAATGCGCTGATTCATAATACAGATACTTATACCGGTGCCTATGTGTTTGTGGGAATGCTCTTTTATGCACTGGAACTGTATGCTGATTTCACAGGCGGTATTGACATTACAATCGGTATTGCACAGACCATGGGTATTGAAGTGACGGAAAACTTCCGCAGACCTTATTTTTCCAAGAATATCAAAGAATACTGGAACAGATGGCACATCACTATGGGCTCATGGTTTACCGACTATATTTTTTATCCCATTTCTGTGTGCAAACCGATGCTGAAGCTTTCCAAATTTTCGCGAAATCATTTCGGAGAATTCATCGGGAAAAGGGTACCGGTATATCTTTCTTCCTTTGTTGTATGGTTTGCTACGGGTATCTGGCATGGCGCAAGCTGGAATTTTATTGCATGGGGTCTGGGAAACTGGCTGGTAATCATGGCTTCCCAGGAATTGGAGCCACTTTACAAAAAGTTTCATAACAGATTTCATGTGGAGGGTAAGTTCGGCTTCAGACTGTTTCAGGTTGTGAGAACTGTTTTGTTGATGAGTTGTCTGCGGCTGTTTGATTGCTATCGGGATGTACCGCTGACATTTCGCATGTTCGGCAGTATGTTCACAGCCGGAAACTGGAATATATTATGGAACGGTTCACTTCTAAATATCGGTTTAACCGTAACGGATTACTGCATTCTTTTGTGCGGATTGGTACTTCTGATTGCGGTCAGCCTGTTACAACGTTCCGGAAGCGTAAGAGAAAAGATTGCAGGACTGCCTTTCTGGGGCAGGTTTCTCCTGTGGTATGGATTGTTCCTGACGGTGCTTCTGATGGGGGCTTACGGAATCGGTTATGATTCCAGTCAGTTTATATACAATCAATTCTAGGGAGAAGGGTGGTAAAGAAATGAAAAAGAAAAAATATTTTAGAATAATTGCCGCCGTCCTGATTGTGATTTGTACACTGGCTTTACTGCAGAGACTGTTGACACCCAAATATGTGGATGACGTGATAGAGGGGGCTCTTATCGCGGAGTACTATGATGAAGACAAGGAACACGATGTTGTATTCATCGGTGACTGCGAGGTGTACGAGAATTTTTCACCGGCAGTACTTTGGGAGGAATACGGAATACACAGCTATATCCGCGGAAGTGCGCAACAACTGATCTGGCAGTCCTATTATCTGTTGGAAGATACGCTTCGGTATGAGACTCCAAAGGTAGTTGTATTCAATGTGTTGTCCATGAAGTATAATGAGCCTCAGAAGGAGGCTTACAATCGTATGTCTCTGGAGGGAATGCGGTGGTCTTCCTCCAAGGTGAAGGCTGTTTTGGCGTCCATGACGGAAAGAGAGAATTTTGAGGACTATTTGTTCCCGATTCTCAGATATCATTCCAGATGGAGCGAACTGAATTCCGGAGACCTGGAATATATGTTTCAGGTGCCAAAGGTATCTCACAGCGGTTACTATATGAGAGTGGATGTAAAGGCAGCTGAGAATATTCCGGAGGCCAAACCTCTTGCGGATTACGAATTTGGAGAGAATGCTTATTTTTATCTGGATAAAATGGTTCAACTTTGCGAGGAAAAGGGAATTCGGCTGATTCTGATCAAGGCACCCAGTCTGTATCCTCATTGGTATGATGAGTGGGAAGTACAGATGGAAGAGTATGCAAAAGAGCATCATCTCCTTTATCTGAACTTTTTGGAATGTACAGATGAAATCGGATTGGATTTTCAGACAGACACTTATGACGGAGGCCTGCATTTGAACCTGTCCGGAGCAGAGAAACTGACCTCCTATTTCGGGCAAATCCTCACAGAGCAGACAGATGTGGAAGATAAAAGGGCAGATGAGAAACTGGCTGCAATTTGGGAGCAAAAGCTTGCGGAGTATGAGAAGGATAAGCAGGAGCAATATATACAGTACGGAATTGAAAAATAGAGACTGGAGGAGATTATTATGAAAAAATGTGTGGCTGTTTTGTTGGCGACCGGAATGATTATGATGGCCGGCTGCGGAAGCAGTGAAAAGGTAATCGAAAGAGATACGGCAACAACCTCTGCCGAAGTGAGTTCACAGGAAAACACCGGTAGTGCATCGGAGGGTGTGACGGAGAACGGAAGCGTTGCAGACAGTGTTCAGAAGGGTTATCTGTTCCTGTACAAGGATGTTACCGTGTCGGTAGATGCAAACATGAAGCCGATTTTGGAAAAACTGGGAGAGCCTGTGTCATATTTTGAAGCTGCAAGCTGTGCCTTTGAGGGTTTGGATAAGATTTATACCTACAGTGATTTTGAAATAGATACCTATCCTCAGGGAGAGGAAGATTTCGTATCTGCCATTATTCTGAAAAATGATGTGGTTACAACGGCGGAGGGCATTTATATCGGCTGCTCCAGAGATGAGGTAACCGCAGCATACGGAACCGATTACTCCGAAAAAGGAAGTATGGTTGTATATGAAAAGGACGGCATGAAGCTCTGTTTCCTTTTCGATAATGAGACAGTTGCTTCTATCCAATATTTTTCAACTGTTCTGGACGAATAAAGGTTTTGAAAGGCGTTCCCTGGGGAATGCCTTTTTGTTTGCAGGCGAGCCACAACCGGACTGCCTGATTGTGCCGCGACCGGCCTGCTTGATTGGTACTTGACAGTCTGGAAGGCGGATTGTAAAATAACAAGTGTTATATACGTTGTATCGCAGTTCATCAGTATATAGGGAGGAACAAAAGAAATATGGCGCGCAAGGAAACAATCACAATGGATATGATTTTGGAAACGGCGTTTGCTATGACCAGAGAAGAAGGGTTTGCAAATGTCACGGCAAGAAAAGTGGCAGCAAAGGCGGGATGCTCTACTCAGCCGATATTCAGAGTATATAAAAACATGGACGAGCTTTGGGATGCTGTTTATGAGAAAGCAGCAGGATTTTTCCGGGATTATTACAGCCTTTATCCCCGTGTGGGAAGCGCACCGTTTTCTAATCTGGGAATGGCATACATTGCTTTTGCACGGGAGGAAAGACATCTTTTTGAACTGCTTTTTGTGAACGGTGGAAAGAGAAGAAAAAGCATGTATGAGCTGTTGAACGGTGATGATCAAAATGTGGTGTATGAGATCAATCTGGCGAAGGCTGCCGGATGTCCGGACCCCGGCGATTTGTTTATGAAGATGTGGATTTTTATTCACGGCGCAGCCTGTATGACATTGACCGGAGATTATGATTTGTCGGATGTACAGACAATGAAACTGTTATCTGATGCTTATGAATCTTTTTCGAAGCAGTCGGGAAAGTAATGATGAATTAGGGCTTGATTCCTCTTGGGAAAAAAGATTCATGCGGGAAAGGCATGGTGACAGATATGGAAAAACATTATGATATTTTGAGCAGAATATCGGAACGTTTTGAAAAAATGAGCAAAAGTCAGAAAGTTATAGCAACTTTTATTCTGGAGCATTATGACCAGGCTGTTTTTATGACAGCGGCAAAGCTCGGAGAAACGCTGGGAATCAGTGAATCGACAGTGGTTCGTTTTGCTTCCGGAATCGGATATGATGGGTATCCGGAATTTCAGAAAGCTTTGGAAGAGTGTGTAAAAAGCAAGCTGAGCAGTGTACAGAAAATGAATGCAAAATATGGCAGAAGTACTCAGTCGGAGGTACTGACTTCCGTTATATCCGCTGATATTGAAAAACTCCAGCATACAATAGAGAATCTGGATCCGGCTGCTTTCGAATCAGCTATAGACACGATTCAGACGGCAGAAAATATCTACATCATGGGCCTGCGCAGCAACGAGCCTTTGGCTGAGTTTTTACACTTTTACCTGAACATGATTCGGGGCGGAGTTGTGTTGCTAAAAACAACAAGTGTCAGTGAAACCTTTGAACAGATGATACGTATCAACGAAAAAGACTGCTTTATCGGCATCAGCTTTCCAAGATACTCCATGCGCACATTAAAAGCCATGGAATTTGCCAGCGACAGAAATGCGAAAGTGATTGCCATAACAGATTCCGTGAACTCCCCAATGAGCCTTTATTCTTCCTGCAATTTGTTGGCAAGAAGCGACATGGTTTCTATAGTGGATTCGCTGGTGGCGCCCTTGAGTGTCATCAACGCACTGGTTGTGGCGCTTTGCCTGAAGCGCCCCCAGGAGGTAAAGAAGAATTTGGAAATGCTGGAAGATACATGGAATAATTATCAGGTTTACCTGAACGATGAAATAAACTTTATTGATGATGAACCCATATTGAATTATTCTCTGAGAAAGGAACAAAGCGGAGAGTAGGGAAGAACGCAAAGTTGAATAGAGAATGGGGTAAAGAACGCAAAAGCTGCGAAGAACGGGGAGACTGCGGAAGCGGCGGAATGTGAGGAGATATGAATCGCGTCATAATAGTGGGCGGCGGCGCTGCGGGAATGATGGCAGCTGTAGCTGCGGCGGATAACGGAAAGCAGGTATGTCTGATTGAAAAGAATGAAAAACTGGGAAAGAAGCTTTTTATTACCGGTAAAGGACGCTGTAATGTGACAAATGCGGCGGATGTGGAAACACTGCTTGCAAATGTCTGTACCAATGCAAAGTTTTTGTACAGTGCTTTTTACGGATATGACAACAGGGCTGTCATGGATTTCCTGGAACAGGCGGGATGCCCCCTCAAGACAGAAAGAGGAGAACGGGTTTTCCCGGTGTCGGATCATTCTTCGGATGTCATAGCAGCATTCCGCAGGGAACTGGAAAAAAGAAGTGTGGATATCAGGCTGAATACGGAAGTGAGGAAAGTATGTGAGGAGGACGGACAGATAACAGGCGTCATTCTGCAAGACGGGAAAAAGCTTCCGGCCGACAGCGTAGTTGTCTGTACGGGAGGAATTTCCTATCCATCCACAGGTTCCACGGGAGACGGGTATCGTTTTGCGGAGGAACTTGGACATTCTGTGACCCGAACAAGGCCTGCCTTAGTTCCTTTTCATGTGCGGGAGGAGTGGTGCGGAAGCCTGATGGGATTATCTCTGAAAAATGTATCTCTGCGGTTGGTATGCGGGAAACGGCAGGTTTATGAGGGCTTCGGAGAAATGCTGTTTACGCATTTCGGTATCAGCGGGCCTCTGGTTCTTTCAGCCAGCAGCTTTTATATACCTGAGACGGAGAGTCTGGCGCTGATTGACTTAAAACCTGCGATGGATGAGGAACAGCTTGACAAAAGACTGCTTCGGGATTTCGAGGAGAATAAAAACAGACAGTTTAAAAATGCACTGGGGGGATTATTCCCCGTAAAGCTGATACCGGTGATGATTGCACTTTCCGGTATTCATCCGGACAAAAAGGTAAATGAAATTTCCAGAGAAGAAAGGAAAAAATTTGTCAGTCTGATTAAGAATCTTCCGCTTACGGTGACCGGAACACGGGGATTTGCGGAGGCAATTATCACCCGGGGAGGTGTTTCCGTGAAGGAAATCAATCCTTCCACCATGGAGTCAAAAAGCGTGAAGGGGCTATATTTTGCGGGCGAGGTACTGGATCTGGACGCTCTGACCGGAGGCTTTAATCTGCAGATTGCATGGTCAACGGGACATCTTGCGGGGAGTTCTTTGTGACAGCAGATAAGAATAGAAGACAGGAGAGAAGACGATGAGCTATAATGTTGCAATCGACGGACCGGCAGGTGCCGGCAAAAGCACCATTGCAAAAGCAGTGGCGAAAAAACTGAATCTGATTTATGTGGATACCGGAGCAATGTACCGGGCGATGGCTCTGTTTATGTTGCGCTCAGGTGTAGATTTGCAGGATACGGACAAAATAATTGAAAAATGTAAGGAAGCAGACATTACAATCCGTTATGAGGACGGCGTGCAGGTAGTATTTTTGAACGGAGAAAATGTAAATGCCTTTCTGCGAACGGAAGAGGTAGGCAACGGAGCTTCTGCCATCAGTCCCTTACCGGAGGTAAGAAGAAAGCTGGTGGAGCTTCAACATAAGCTGGCTGCAGAGAGCGACTGCATCATGGACGGAAGAGATATCGGTACCTGCGTGCTTCCAAACGCACAGACCAAAATATATCTTACCGCAAGCAGTGAGGTCCGTGCTAAGCGTCGTTACGACGAATTGACAGCAAAGGGAGAAAAATGTGACTTGCGGAAAATTCAGGCAGACATTGAGGAGCGGGATTACAGGGATATGCACCGAGAGATTTCTCCCCTTAAACAGGCAGAGGATGCGGTTCTTGTGGATACTTCGGATATGTCGGTGGATGAAGTGATTGAAAAAATCATATCCCTTTGTATGAAGAGATAAAAACCTTCAGAAAAGAAAAGGAGTTTTATGGAAATCAGACTTGCTGAATGTGCCGGGTTCTGTTTCGGAGTCAGGCGCGCGGTGGACACCGTGTATGAACAGCTGGAAAAAGGGAAAACTATATATACCTACGGCCCCATCGTACACAATGAGGAAGTTGTACGGGAATTGACGGAGAAGGGCGTAAAGGTACTGGAAAATAAAGAAGCATTAAAGGCATTGCCGAACTGTAAGGATGATGAAGACGGTGCGGCGGTTATTATCCGTGCGCACGGTGTCCCCGAGGAGATTTATGGCATCATGGCCAATAAAGGCCTGGAGTGCATTGATGCCACCTGTCCTTTTGTGAAAAGAATTCACAGAATTGTCAGGGAAGAAGGGGAGAAGGGAAGCCATGTTGTCATTGTTGGTAATCCGGGACATCCCGAAGTGGAAGGTATTGTAGGTTGGTGCCAAGGACCGGTTACGGTGCTGGAAACTCCCGAAGAAGCCGAAAAATTTTTACTTCATGAAGACAAAAGAATTTGTATTGTGTCTCAAACGACATTTAACTACAATAAATTTCAATATATAGTTGAAATTTTTGAAAAAAAAGGTTACAATGTTAGTGTTGTGAATACTATATGCAGCGCAACAGAAGAACGTCAGCGCTCCGCCAGAGCACTTGCCGCAGAGGCTGATGTGATGATTGTAATAGGAGGCAGGCACAGCTCCAATACAAGAAAACTGTATGAAATATGCAGTGAGGAATGTGCGAATACCTATTTTATACAGACACTGGATGACTTGCGTTTAGAACTACCTAAAACTGTTCGCCTGGTGGGTATTACAGCGGGGGCTTCCACCCCAAATAAATTAATCGAGGAGGTTCAAAATTATGTCAGAATTAACTTTTGAACAAATGTTGGAAGATTCAATTAAGACAATACATGCAGGAGAGGTAGTCGAAGGTACGGTCATCGATGTCAAGACAGATGAAATCGTTTTGAATATCGGATATAAATCAGACGGTATTCTTACAAAGAGTGAGTATACCAATGACTCCGGTGTAGACCTGACAACAGTGGTTAAGCCCGGCGATACCATGGAAGTAAAAGTGCTGAAAGTAAACGACGGCGAAGGTCAGGTTGTATTAACCTACAAGAGACTCGCCGCAGACAGAGGAAATAAGAGAATTGAAGAGGCATACAACAATAAGGAAGTACTGAAAGCAACCGTATCACAGGTGCTGGAGGGCGGCCTGAGTGTTGTTGTGGATGAAGTCAGAATTTTCATTCCCGCAAGCCTTGTTTCCGATACTTATGAGAAAGATTTGTCCAAGTATGCAGGACAGGAAATTGAATTCGTAATCAGCGAGTATAATCCCAAGAGAAGAAGATATATCGGCGACCGCAGACAGCTTATTGTAGCACAGAAGGCTGAGCTTCAGAAAGAACTGTTCGAGAGAATCCATGAAGGAGATATCGTAGAAGGCACCGTTAAGAATGTTACCGATTTTGGTGCATTTATCGATTTGGGCGGAGCAGACGGACTGCTTCATATTTCCGAAATGTCCTGGGGACGTGTTGAACATCCCAAGAAAGTATTCAAGGTTGGCGAGAAGCTGAACGTCCTGATTAAGGAAATCAGCGGCAACAAGATTGCATTGTCCCTGAAGTTTGACGATGCAAACCCTTGGAAGGATGCAGCAAGCAAATATGCAGTGGGTAATATTGTAACAGGTAAAGTTGCAAGAATGACTGATTTCGGTGCTTTTGTTGAGCTGGAGCCCGGTGTTGATGCCCTGCTTCATGTTTCCCAGATTTCCAAGGAGCATGTTGACAAGCCTTCGGATGTACTGAGTGTCGGTGAGGAAGTTACCGCAAAGGTAGTTGATTTGAACGAAGCTGACAGAAGAATTTCCCTTAGCATCAAGGAGATGTATGCTCCCGAGCCTTCCAAGACGGAAGAGGAGACTGACGAAGATGTTGTTCCTGTAGACATTGACGCAGTTATCGCAGCACAGGAAGAGGAATAAAACAATACCGACAGATAAAGTCAGGATGGTGTGTGTATGGCATATGATTACGAGTACTTTAAGAAGGAAATATTGGCGCTGACCTCCATTGATTTAAACTGTTATAAAGAAAAACAGATGAAGCGCCGTATTGACACGTTGATAGCCAAGCATAAAATTGTGGGCTATGACAAATATGTACTTGGTTTAAAAACAGACAAAGAACTGTTTGAAGAGTTTGTCAATTATATTACCATCAATGTTTCGGAATTTTACAGAAATCCTGAGCAGTGGAAGCTGATGGATGAACAGGTGATTCCGGAGCTGATTCAAAAATTCGGTAAGAATTTAAAAATATGGAGCGCTGCCTGTTCGACGGGAGATGAGCCCTACTCTCTGGTAATGGCTTTGTCCAAACATCTGCCGCTGAGCAATATCAAGATATATGCGACAGACCTTGACAAACAGGTTATTGCGAAAGCAAAGGTTGGCTTATACTCGGAAAAGAGTATTACATCGGTACCGGATGACCTGAAAAAGAAGTTTTTTACAAAGGTCGGCACATCCTATAAGATTTCGGATGAAATAAAGGCGAGAGTGGAATTCAAGGAGCATAATCTTTTGAAGGATACCTATCCCAACGATTATCATCTGATTGTCTGCAGAAATGTTTTGATTTACTTTACGGAAGAAGCAAAGGATGAGGTGTTCCGTAAGTTTTATAAGTCTCTTGCTTCCGGAGGAATTCTATTTATCGGAAGTACGGAGCAGATTATCAACTATAAAGAAATAGGCTATGACAGAAAGAATTCGTTTTTCTATCAAAAACCGTAAACAAAAAGGAACTCGATTGAGTTCCTTTTTTTATGCTAATATGTGGAAGCCATCATTGTGAGTACATGTGAAGCATACCTTGAAAACAACTGACGATCTTTTTTGATTTCATCCGTAAGCTCAAAGAAAAGTTCTTTACTTTTGTAATCCCGTTTGAAAAAGGGCTCAAAAACGATATCCCACTGAGGAAGATAATTGGAAAATTTTCTGGTATAACAGTTGGCAGCGGAAGCGGGAATGCGATGCTCTTTGTCTACAAATCCGGCTACCGATTTGTGTAGTGCCACATCTTCTGTGGGAAGATAATAGTAATCATGGTAATTGGAATAAAAATATTTCAGCTCCTCTTCGTAGATTGGAATCTTTAATATAGCTTCATTACCTTCGCCTCGAAAAAAGCAGCTGCCTGCATTGGTAAATACCTGTTTGGGAAGAGGTGTCTCGGGAGCAATGGTAATTATCAGCTCTTTCCGCTTGCTGCCGTTTACATCCTTGTAATAATTGGCCTGAACCTTCTTGGCTCTGACAGGCTCATTGAACAGATCATAATAAGCAAGCATCGGGAGCGTTTGAAGCATTCCCTTCAAGTCATCTGCATTATGCAGAAAAAGGGCATTTTCGGAAAACTCTGTCGGGTTCTTAACATAGTCATGATAAATACCAATCAATTCACCGCCGGAAAATACATCCTTACGGTCAATTCCCAGGAATTGCTCCAGAGTCTTTTGCTTGCAGTTCGGAAGCTTTAAAAAGAATTTATAGGGTGAGATTCTTTTATATAAATCAATACCCTGAAACCGGTCGAAGCTGTAAGGCAATGAAAGCTGCTCGCATTTCTGGGTGATGAAGGGAAGGTCGAAATTATTGCCGTTAAAATGAACCAGATAGCGGTACATTTTGGCAAAATCAAAAAAAGCATTCAGAATATCCTTTTCCTGACTGTAATTTTCAGCCATCCATTGTATGGTATGCCACTTCCCGGCCAGATAATAGGCACAGCCTATCAGATAAAGATAGGAGGAACGTGCCGTAAAGCCTGTGGTTTCAATGTCAATAAACAGGATGCGCTCAATGGGCGCAAGCCTTTCAAGGGGATAAGAAACGGTAAAATTTTCTATGGTTTCCTCTGAAATCCTCATAGCAAACCTCCTTGGTGAAATCTTTTGTCTATATGATAGCATAAAATGAAAATTTGCAGTAGTATTTTATTGAAAAAAATAGTATATTTAATGAGAATGGTTCTGCAAAATTCGACAATAAAATGTTGGAAAGGATGTAAGAAACATATGGCGAAGTTGACATTTTTGGGTGGTATTCATCCGTATGATGGCAAGGATTTGTCAAAGGATAAGCCGATACAGGATATTCTGCCCAAGGGAGAGCTTGTTTATCCCCTGTCACAACACATCGGAGCACCTGCTAAGGCGATTGTTGCCAAGGGAGACAGAGTGTTGGCAGGACAAAAAATCGCTGAGAGCGGAGGGTTTGTATCAGCACCTATCTATGCATCTGTTTCCGGTACCGTTAAGACCATTGAACCGAGACGGGTGGTTACCGGTGATATGATTATGAGTATTGTGGTGGAGAATGACGGCTTGTATGAGGACGTGGGATTTTATCCTGCAGCTCCGCTGGAGAAGCTTACCAAGGAAGAAATCATAGACATTATCCGGGATGCGGGTATTGTGGGAATGGGCGGTGCGGGATTCCCTACGCATGCAAAGCTTTCTCCCAAAGACCCGGATAAAATTGATTATGTGATTGCAAACTGCGCGGAATGTGAGCCTTATCTCACTTCGGATTACCGCAGAATGCTGGAGGAGCCGGAAAAGCTCATCGGCGGTCTGAAAATTATACTGAAGCTTTTTGATAATGCAAGGGGAATCCTTGCGGTAGAGGATAATAAACCTGACTGTATTTCTCTGTTGAAACAACTGACAAAGGACGAACCCGGAATCAGTGTCAGGGCGCTGAAAACAAAGTATCCCCAGGGTGGAGAGAGACAGCTGATTTATGCAACCACGGGAAGAAAAATCAATTCGACCATGCTTCCGGCGGATGTGGGCTGTGTGGTGAATAACGTGGATACCATTGTTGCGATTTATCGTGCGGTTACAGAGGGCCGTCCACTGATGGAAAGAATTGTCACCGTCACCGGGGATGCAGTTGCAAACCCCAGAAATTTCCGGGTAAAAATCGGCATGAGTTACCGGGAAATTCTGGACGAAGCAGGAGGGTTCAAAACAACTCCGGAAAAGATTATCTGCGGAGGTCCCATGATGGGCTTCGGAATGTTTGACTTGAATGTGCCGACCACCAAAACTTCCACAGCGCTGCTGGGGCTTTCAAAGGATGATGTGTCCGCTATGGAGCCCGGCCCCTGTATCAACTGCGGACGATGTGTTGAAGTTTGTCCCGGCCGAGTTATCCCAAGCCGGCTGGCGGATTATGCGGAACATTTTGATGAGGAAGCCTTTGTGGCAAATCACGGAATGGAATGCTGTGAATGCGGATGCTGCAGTTTTATCTGTCCGGCAAAGAGACCTTTGACACAGGAGATTAAGTCCATGCGGAAGATTCAGCTGGCAAAGAGAAAAAAGTAGGAGGAAGACCATGAGCGAATTGTTTAAAGTATCATCCAATCCCCATATTCGTTCCAAGGTAACCACCAACGGTATTATGCTGGCTGTTATTGTAGCATTGATGCCGGCTACCGGCTTTGGAATATACAATTTCGGTCCCAGAGCGCTGGCCGTTATCCTGGTGACTGTGGGAAGTACGGTATTGACGGAATTTTTGTTTGGACTGTACAAGAAAAAAATGACGATAACAGACTTATCTGCGGTTGTGACAGGCCTGTTGCTTGCTTTGAATCTGCCCGTCACCATTCCGCTGTGGATGGCTGCCTTGGGCGGTGTGTTTGCAATCCTTGTGGTAAAAATGTTGTTCGGAGGACTGGGGCAGAACTTTATGAATCCGGCACTGGCGGCGAGATGCTTCTTGCTGATATCCTTTCCCACAGCCATGACTGCATTTGAGTGTGATGCCTACACGGGTGCCACCCCTCTGGCAGCACTGAAAGCGGGAGATCAGGTCAATGTGATGGACATGGTAATCGGACGAACCGCGGGTACTATCGGAGAAACCTCTGTCATAGCATTGATTATCGGTGCCTGTATTCTGATTCTGCTTGGAGTTATTGATTTGCGAATTCCCGGAAGTTACATAGTAACCTTTGTATTATTTATAGGCTTGTTCGGCGGAAGAGGTTTTGATCCGGCGTATGTTGCTGCACAATTGTCAGGCGGAGGACTGATGTTGGGTGCATTCTTTATGGCGACAGATTATGTGACACGCCCGATTACAGTCAAAGGACAGTATCTCTTCGGAATCTTCCTGGGCCTGATGACAGGGATTTTCCGTATTTTCGGACCCGGGGCAGAGGGCGTTTCCTATGCGATTATTCTGGGAAATCTGCTTGTGCCCCTGATTGAAAAGGTGACGAAGCCCACAGCCTTCGGATATGAGAAGGGAGGCAGGCATCATGAAAAATAAGAGCGATATCGGTACCATGCTGAAAGAAGCAGGAATTCTCTTTGCTATTACGCTGATTGCAGGACTCCTTTTGGGATTTGTTTATGAGCTGACCAAGGAGCCAAGAAGAGTACAACAGGAAAAGGCAGTTCGGGAAGCTTGTGTTGCAGTGTTCCCCGATGCGAAAGAGCAGAATCTGGAGCTGGAGTTTACCGCTTTGAGCTATGTCCCCGGGGCAGAACTTTCAGAAGAACTTGCAGAAAAGAGTGTGGAAATCGGAAACGTGTTTCAGGCGGAAAATAACGGCAGCCTTTACGGGTATGTAGTGGAGGCTGTTACCTCCAAGGGCTACGGCGGAGATATTGTGCTTTATGTCGGCGTGGAAGCGGACGGAACCGTAGGCGGTGTATCTATTACCGAAAGCTCGGAGACGGCCGGTCTCGGATTGGAGGCGGCTTCGGTACTGACGCCTCAGTTTGCGGGCAAGAAGTATGACAGCTTTGTCTATACCAAGACGGGAGCCAAAGAGGGTACCAATGAGGTGGATGCCATCAGCAGCGCTACCATAACCACGAAAGCAGTCACGGAAGCTGTGAACGGCGGACTGAAGGCAGCACTGGAGTTACTGGAGGGAGGTGCCGTCAATGAATAAGGCCGCAGAAAGACTTTACAACGGATTTATAAAAGAAAATCCGACCTTTGTATTGATGCTGGGAATGTGTCCGACTCTGGCAGTTACCACATCCGCCATCAACGGTCTGGGAATGGGGCTGACTACCATGGTAGTTCTGGCAATGAGCAACCTGTTTATCTCCCTGTTACGGAAGATTATACCGAACAGAGTGCGTATTCCCGCGTTTATTGTCATCATTGCATCTTTTGTTACCATCGTGCAGCTTTTACTGGAGGCGTATCTTCCTGCTCTGGACAAAGCGCTTGGAATGTATATCCCTCTGATTGTGGTAAACTGTATTATTCTGGGACGTGCGGAGGCGTACGCTTATTCTAATCCGCCTATCCCGTCTCTGTTTGACGGTATCGGAATGGGACTTGGATTTTCCTTTGCCCTGACCTGTATCGGTGCGGTGCGGGAGCTTTTGGGAGCAGGTAAGCTGTTTGGCGCTGCGGTTTTGCCGGATTCCTATGTGCCAATCCGTATTTTTACCCAGGCACCCGGCGCATTCTTTGTACTGGCGGTGCTGGTGGCACTTCAGAATTTAGTGAAAGCAAAGCGCAAGAAGGCAGGAAAGCCTTATGAAAAGCTTGGTTCCGGCTGTACCGAAGACTGCATGAACTGTTCGGATCAGGGATGTACCAGGCGGTTTTATGATGCAAATGCCGAAAAGAAGCCGGAGGATACGGCGAATAAAGCAGATGAGGAGGGGAAGTAAATGGATAACATAAAAGACTTATTGGTTATTTTAATCAGCTCCTCTTTGGTGAGCAATGTGGTTCTCAGCCAGTTTTTGGGACTATGTCCTTTCCTGGGCGTATCGAAAAAGGTGAAAACGGCGGGAGGCATGGGAGTTGCGGTTATCTTTGTCATTACCCTTGCCAGCGGTGTGGCCGGCGTCATCAACAAATATGTGCTGCAGCGTTTTCATATTCAGTATCTGGATACGATTGTGTTTATCCTGGTAATTGCGGCGCTGGTTCAGTTTGTGGAAATGTTCCTGAAAAAAGCAATGCCGTCCCTCTATGAAGCGCTTGGCGTTTATCTGCCGCTCATTACCACAAACTGTGCGGTTCTGGGCGTGGCGATTAACAACGAACAGGCAGAGTACGGAATTTTAACAGGTATGGTAAACGGTTTTGCCACAGCGGTTGGATTTACCATTGCCATCGTGATACTTGCGGGAATCCGCGAAAAAATTGCATATAATGACATACCGGAATCCTTCAGGGGAATGCCCATTGTACTGTTGACAGCAGGCTTGATGGCAATTGCCTTTGTGGGTTTTTCCGGATTGCTGTAGAGAGGGGGATGACACATGAGTGTGACGGGAATTATTACGGCTACCGTTGTAGTCGGAGCGGTCGGTATTTTTGTGGGCCTCTTTCTTGGTATTGCGGGTATTCGGTTTAAAGTAAAGGTTGACGAGAAGGAGGAGGCGGTACTTGCCGCACTGCCCGGTAATAATTGCGGTGGCTGCGGATTTGCGGGATGTTCCGGTTTGGCGTCGGCAATCGCAAAGGGGGAAGCTCCGGTGAATGCCTGTCCTGTGGGCGGAGAGCCTGTTGGAAAGAAAATCGCTGAGATTATGGGAGTGGAAGCGGAATCCTCCGTAAAAAAGGTTGCCTTTGTGGCGTGTCAGGGAGATTGTGACAAAGCAAAAAAAGATTACGATTATTATGGTATTGAGGACTGCCGGATGATGAGCTTTGTACCCGGCGGCGGCCCCAAATCCTGTAACAGCGGATGTCTTGGTTTCGGTACCTGTACAAAGGTCTGCCCTTTTGATGCCATTCATGTGGTAAACGGTGTGGCAGTTGTTGACAGGGATGCATGCAAGGCTTGCGGAAAGTGTATTGAAGTTTGTCCCAAGAAGCTGATTTCCCTGGTTCCCTACGATGCGAAGCTTGCAGTAGCCTGCAGTTCGGCAGACAAGGGACCTGTTACCATGAAGGCTTGTGAGGTTGGCTGTATCGGCTGCGGGATTTGTGTGAAAAATTGTCCGGCACAGGCTGTGACGGTGGCAGATTTCCATGCATCCATTGACCAGGAAAAATGTACGGGCTGCGGAATCTGTGCGGATAAATGCCCGAAAAAGGCGATTGTAAAATTATAAGAGAGAAGCCGGCGGCAGACAACGGATGGTAATATGTTGTCGGAATAAGCTTGGGGAAAGGAGGCAGGAATGAAGCTACATGAGGATTATGATGAGTCTTCCGGTATGACACCCACCGTGGTGATGACCATTGTTGCTGTGACAATGTTTGTGGCGGCGATTTTGATTGTGGTACTTTTCATGAACAACAAGAAGAACGCAGGAAATGCTGCACAGCAGACAGAGAGCAATTCTCCCGTCATCCTGACCTCCGAACCGGAAGATGTGACAATCGGAAGCCTGCATCCGGATGATTTGGATTTCTGGGATAAATACCCGCCGGAGGTGTCGGAAGAATCCGTCCCGGAGGAATCGCTTCCCACCGAACAGGTGGAAAACGATCCTTCTACCGACGGAAAACATACTTTGGTACAGCTTTCGGACGGCAAAGAGGAATGGGTGCTAATCAGTCCATACCTTCCCAAACATGAGTATGATTTTACTAAGCTGGTGTGTCAGTCGGGACTCATGAAATATTATGAAAACGGGAAGCAGGTTTCTTATGTGGGGGTTGATGTCTCCAAGCTTCAGGATTATATTGACTTCGTGAAAGTAAAGAAGGCGGGAATTGATTTTGTCATGATACGTGCCGGCGCCAGAGGCTACGGAACGGGTCAACTGATTGTGGATGAGTATTTCGGCGACAATTTGAAGCGTGCCACCGATGCGGGGCTTGATGTGGGAGTATATTTCTATTCTCAGGCTATCACAAAGGAGGAAGCTGTTGAGGAGGCGAATCTGGTTCTTCAGAATCTTGGAGAATACACCATATCTTATCCTATTGCCTTTGATATGGAGCTGATTACAAACGACACGGCAAGGACTGACAAGCTGAGTAAGACGGAACGAACCAATATTACGAAGGCCTTTCTGGATACCATAGAGGCGGCAGGATATAAGACTGTTATCTACGGCAACAAAGAGTGGCTGATTAAGGAAATCGACATGTCCAAGCTGACAGCCTATGATGTCTGGCTTGCACAGGCCGGTGATATTCCGGATTATCCCTATCGTTTTACCATGTGGCAGTATGATACACAGGGAATTGTGGACGGTATTGCCGGAAACGTAAATCTGAATATCAGCTTTATTGATTATTCCGAAAAATAGAACGGTCAGGGGCGATACCCCGTAATCTTCGGAGATATATGCAGGGAAGAATAGATTTCGGCATATCGGCTGGGGGAAAGCCCTTCAATATAGTTTTGTACATAATTTTTGGAAAGACCGTTTTTCTTTAATGTATCTGCAGCTTTGTTATATGCAATGGCTGCCTGGATTTCATCGGCATATCGCCCCACAATATAGTTTCCTTTGATATGAATGCGGACAGTATACACGTACTGTCCCTTTTTTTGTTCCGGAGTAACACCGTGATAGATGTTACGTATTTCCAGATTCTCACGGCGAAAATCCGTGGAATCACCGTTGATAAAACGAAAGTCGATACCTTCTCTTGCGTAAGCTTTGATACCGTAACGGGAAAGTATGCTGACCTGCAGTCCGTAGTCGGCTGCGAAATAATGGTTTCCGCGGCACATGATTTTATGGGAAGAGTAATAAAACAAATCATCCAAATCAAATTTTAATACTTTGGAAGGAGAGAGATAGTAAAAAAACATCTTCTTGCCCATATAAATCGGATTAACGAAATAAAGTCCATTGTCCCGGAAGTTTATCAGGCAAATCCATTTTACAAACGGAAGGGGACTGGAGGAGGAATAATGCTCGGGAGCGCAGGAACTGTCTTCAATGATACGGCAACCTTCCAGATAGGCAGCGTGTGCGGATTCTGCCGTAGAATAGCTTCCAAGACTGATATGCTTACGTCGAAACGTGAGAGAAGCACGATAATAAAGCTCCCCGCTCTTTTTCACGGCAGGGAACACACCCGGAGAATGAACCGTTGTAAAATTGTGGGGAAAGGATTTCTCAGACACGATGTACTCCTCACATTCTTTTTTATCTGTTACATTCTCAGTATAGCATCTGCAGGGGCAGTCAGGCAATATTTCGGAAATATTTTTCCACCCTCCCTCATATACTGATATATCGGACAGGTAATGCCTGTATCAAGAGGATAGGGAAAGGAACGGAATTTATGTATAAAAAGGCGCTGAGCCTGCTTTTGCTGGGAAATCTGATTGTCTTCATGGGATTTTTTTGCGTGAAAAAGGTTGGCGAAACAAAGCTCGCTTTCCAGCCGGTCAGACAACTGAAGCTGGAGCTGGAGGAACTGGAGGCAAAAGCTACGGAAAGGGAAGAGGCTTCTTTGGAGGAAACAGCCGGGAATGCCTATATGGGGCTGGGGGTTGCGGACAGCGCAGTCTCCGGACAGAGAGTTGTGGATTATCATATGATGGAGAAAGAACCCGGGTATTGCCTGTCGGATGAGGATATGGAGGCATTGCTCAGGATTGTGGAGGCAGAGGCAGGATGCGAGGACGAGGAGGGTAAGCTGCTGGTAGCCAACGTTGTATTAAACCGTGTGAATCATAAAAGCTTTCCGGATACGGTGACGGAAGTGATTCTTCAGAAGGAGAACGGCGTGACACAGTTTTCTCCGGTGGCAAACGGAAGATATTATCGGGTGGAAGTCAGCGAAGAAACTATATCTGCTGTGGGACGTGCTTTGACGGGGGAGGATATTTCGGAAGGGGCACTGTACTTTGCAGCAAGAAAATATGCCGACAGTGACAAGATGAAATGGTTTGATGAAAATCTCACTTTTCTGTTCAGCCACGGCGGACATGAGTTCTTTAAATAAATTTCTTGCCGTAGGCGCATATTTATGAGATAATTACTGTCGATAAATATTGATATGAATCATGAAGGACAAAACAATGAGTGATATGAAGTCTTGGAGCGGCATCGGAGAAGAAATCAGAGATGCTGTAGATACGGCTTTAAAAACCGGTAATTTTCGTAATCTGGGAGATGTCATGGTCAACACGGGAGCAGACATTGTAAAGAATGTATCTTCCGTTGTGGGACAGGCAGTATCCGGAGGAAGCGGAGAGAATTATACAGAAAAATATGAACAGGCCACCCGTGAACGAAAGAGAGTGCAGGAAGAGCGAAGACGAGCAAGAGCAGCTCAGGCTGCGGAGGCGGAAAGAACCAGGGCTCCTTTTCGGCTTGTAGGGAGAATTTCCAGCGTATTGTATCAGGTCTTCGGCGGTATCGGTACCGGTGTAATGGCTATACTGAGTATCGTGTTTTTCTTCCTGGGACTGGGGCTGGGAGGCGGCTTTATGGTTACCTTCTGGGTGCTTGCCTTGATTCTTCTTGGATTTATCGGCATGCTGAATGTGGGCCTGAAACAAAAAGACAGATTGAAAAGAGCCAAAAAGTATCTTGAGCTTGCCGGACATAATCATTATGTCAACCTGGAGGATTTGGCACTTCATACAAACCGTAGCCGCAAGTTTATTCTCAAGGATATTAAAAAAATGCTGAAGGAAGGCTTTTTCCCGGAGGGGCACCTGGATTCGCAGGAGAGCTGCCTGATGTTGAGCGATAAGATTTACAGCGAATACTTAAGCCTGGAGAAGCAGAGAAAAATTCAGGAGAGGGAAAAGAAAGCGGAGGAGCTTCAGCAAATCCAACAGAAGGGCAAGGCTGAGATTCCCGTGAAAACAGAGCAAAAGCCGTCCGATGAACTGGAAAGCATGATTTCGGAGGGACAGGATTGTATACGCAGACTCAGGGATATGAATGACAATATCGCGGGAGAGGAGATTTCCGCGAAGCTGTTCCGACTTGAAAATTTACTGAAAGAGATTTTTGAGGGCCTTAAGGAGCATCCTGAACAGGCACCTCAAATGAAGAAGTTTATGAATTACTATCTGCCCACCACACTGAAACTGGTGGCTGCTTATGAGGAATTTGATGATCTGAGTTCTCAGGGAGAAGAAATCAGAGAAGCAAAAGCGGAGATAGAAAAGACTCTGGATACCATTAACAGCGCGTTTGAAGAGCTTATGAACAGGATGTTTAGAAATACGGCATATGATGTGACGACAGATGCCCAGGTACTTCAGACAATGCTTGCAAAAGAAGGACTTACAATGCATAAGGAATTTGAAAAAGTATAATTTCAGATTGAGGTTCGTAAAAGATAAGGAGGATATAGAAAATGAGTGACATTGACGAATTACTGAAGGAAGCTCCCACCTTGACCTTTGAGCCGGTTTTGGATACCGCGCCTCAGGTCCCTGCCGAGAGGACGGAGGAAAAACCTGTGGAGCCTGCCAAAATTGAGGAAGAAATGCAGGTGAACCTGACTCCGGAAGAGCAGAAGATGGTGGATGATTTCGCCGCACAGATTGACATAACCAACACGCAGCAGATTCTGCAGTACGGGGCAGGCTGCCAAAAGAAAATTGCTGATTTTTCCGAGACCGCATTGGGCAATGTGCGCACCAAGGATATGGGTGAAGTGGGCGAGATGCTGACCCAGGTGGTTGCGGAGTTAAAATCCATTGAGGACGAGGATGAAAGCAAGGGATTCTTCGGGGTATTTAAGAAAAAGGCAAATCAACTTTCCAACATGAAGGCAAAGTACGACAAGGCTGAGGTAAATGTAAACAAAATCAGCGAGGCATTGGAAGCACATCAGATTACTCTGTTAAAGGATGTTGCCATGCTGGATAAGATGTATGAGCTGAACCTGAATTATTTCAAGGAACTGTCCATGTACATACTGGCAGGAAAGCAGAAGCTGAAGGAAGCCATGGAAAAGGAACTGCCTGCGCTGGTGGAAAAGGCAGAGAAGAGTAAGCTCCCGGAGGATACACAGGCGGCGAGAGACTTTTCCGAAATGTGCAACCGCTTTGAGAAAAAGATTCATGACCTGGAGCTGACGAGAATGGTGTCTCTTCAGATGGCACCTCAGATTCGACTGATTCAGAATAATGATACCGTGATGAGCGATAAGATTCAGTCCACCCTGGTAAATACGATTCCGCTCTGGAAGAGCCAGATGGTAATTGCTATCGGATTGAGTCATTCGACAGATGCCGCAAAAGCGCAGCGTGAGGTCAGCGATATGACCAACGAGCTGTTGAAGAAGAATGCAGAGAACTTAAAGACTGCCACCATCGAAACAGCGAAGGAAAGCGAGAGAGGTATTGTTGACATCGAGACGCTTCAGTCAACAAACCAGACTCTGATCAGTACTCTTGACGAGGTGTTAAAGATTCAGGAAGAAGGACGGGAGAAGAGAAGAAACGCAGAGGCAGAACTGCAGAAAATCGAGAGCGAAATGCGGGATAAGCTGCTGGAGCTTAGTACACGGCAATAAATATAGGAGAGTAGAAAAATGGAAGTTTTATACAACAGTACAAGAAGCAAGGGAACTCCGGTGAAAGCCTCAGAGGCCATCTTAAAGGGACTGTCAGATGACGGAGGACTTTTTGTGCCGGATCATATCCCGGCGCTGGATAAAAGCCTGAAAGAGCTGTCTGAAATGACTTATCAACAGGTGGCTTATGAGGTGATGAAGCTTTTTCTTACCGATTTTACGGAGGAGGAGCTGAAAACCTGTATTGAGCGCGCTTATGATTCCAAGTTTGACACAGATGTGATTGCTCCGCTTGTGGAGGCAGAGGGAGCTTACTATCTGGAGTTGTTCCATGGTTCCACAATAGCGTTTAAGGACATGGCCCTTTCCATACTGCCTCATTTGATGATTACTTCCGCCCGGAAGAATCATATTAAGAATGAAATCGTGATTCTGACCGCTACCTCCGGAGATACCGGTAAAGCAGCCCTGGCGGGATTTGCTAATGTGGAAGGAACCAGAATCATTGTCTTTTATCCCAAGAACGGTGTCAGTCCCATCCAGGAGAAACAGATGGTGACCCAGAAGGGAGACAATACCTTTGTGGTGGGAATTCACGGCAATTTTGACGATGCCCAGACCGGTGTGAAAAAGATTTTCTCCGATAAGGAGCTGGCAAAGGAAATGGATGGGAAAGGCTTCCAGTTCTCCTCTGCAAATTCAATCAATATCGGCCGTCTGGTACCTCAGATTTGTTATTATGTGTATTCTTATGCAACTTTGCTTCGGGAAGGAAAGATTGCCGACGGCGAGAAGATGAATGTGGTGGTACCTACCGGAAACTTCGGAAATATTCTGGCAGCTTTCTATGCAAAAAACATGGGACTGCCCATTGCAAAGCTGATTTGCGCTTCCAATGACAATAAGGTCCTGTATGATTTCTTCCGGACCGGAACTTATGACAGAAACAGAGAATTTATGCTGACCAGCTCTCCTTCCATGGATATTTTGATTTCCAGCAATTTGGAAAGACTGATTTATCGCATTGCGGGAAATGATGCGGACAAGAACAGAGAACTGATGGCGGCTCTGAGCGGACAGGGCAAGTATGAGATTAGCGCTGATATGAAGGCTGCACTTGCAGATTTCTACGGAAATTATGCCAATGAAGCAGAGACTGCGGACGAAATCAAACGTCTTTACCGGTCCTGCGGTTATGTGATTGATACCCATACCGCTGTGGCTTCTGCGGTATATCAGAAATACCTGAAAGAGACAGGCGACAGCAATACAAAGACCGTGATTGCTTCAACGGCAAGTCCCTTTAAGTTTACCAGAAGCGTTATGAATGCCATTGACGCAAAGTATGATGCAATGAGTGACTTTGAACTGGTGGATGAGCTGAGCAAAATTGCAAATGTGACAGTGCCTCAGGCTATTGAAGAAATTCGCACAGCCCCGGTGGTTCATGATACACAGTGTGATGCAGACAAGATGAAGGATACTGTAAAGGAATTCCTGCATATTTAAACGGCGGAGAGTGTCGACAGTATATATTACATAAAAAGGGCAGCCCCGCGGTTGCCCTTTCAAAATATAAACAGGGAATCCTTATATTCCCGGAAACGGAGAGACAATGACAACAAGTGAAATGTTAAAACATGTAGACCATACTCAGCTGAAGGCTTTTGCCACATGGGAAGATATTGTTAACCTCTGTGACGAGGCCATCGAGTACCATACTGCAAGCGTATGCGTTCCGCCCGCCTATATTAAACGGATTCATGAGACTTACGGGGAACAGGTAAATATCTGTACCGTGGTAGGTTTTCCTTTGGGCTACAGCGTAACCGAGGCAAAGGTGGCAGAGGTGGAGCAGGCGCTGAAGGATGGTTGTAATGAGATAGATATGGTGGTGAATATCAGCGATGTCAAGAACGGGCTTTATGACAAGGTGGAGGATGAAATCCGAACCCTGAAGGAAGTCTGTGGCAGCCACATTTTGAAGGTGATTATAGAGACCTGTTATCTGACGGAAGAAGAGAAGATTGCCATGTGCAGGGCAGTCACAAACGCAGGTGCGGATTTCATTAAGACGTCCACGGGATTTGGTACGGGCGGAGCCACCAAAGAGGATGTGGAACTCTTCAAAAAATATATCGGACCCAATGTCAGAATAAAAGCAGCGGGAGGGGTATCTACGCTGGAGGATTTGGAGATGTTCATAAATCTGGGATGCGAGCGCATCGGAACTTCCAGGGCTGTGGGCCTTTGCAAGGGACAGGCGACCTCAGGTTACTAAAAACTTTATAAATTTTATTCCATTTATTGACTTTTAACCGGGATTTTGAGATAATGAATCCAAATTTGGCTAACCGGAAAAAAAAGCCGGTCAGACTACAATTTTACAATGCACCGTTTTATTTTTGACGGTAGAAATACATTAATCTAAGGAGGACGTATTATATGTCAACAAAAGCTTATTACCCGATTAATGAAATCGGCGCCGGTAAGCCCGGTTTCAGCAAAACCCGTTCTATTATCGAGGCTGCTTTTTACGGAAATAATGTCGTAAAGGTTAACACCGTGAGAGAAGCATACGAACTGGCTAAGAATTCACCCGGAACCATTGTTACCGATATGCCTGTTTACAGAGCTGAGGAGCAGGGTCTCGAGAAGGACACCAAGGTTCTTCTGTTCAATGATGGTGCTGTTACCGGACGTTATGCAGCTGCACGTCGTATCAAGGGTGAGCCCGGTGTAGACGCTGCAAAGCTGGATAAGGTTGTTATGGATGCAATCTACAGAACCCGTTGGCAGACTCTGTATCATGCTGAGTGCTTCATCGGATTGGATCCAGAATTCATGGTAAAGGCACATCTGTTGATTCCCGAAGGAGAGGAAAACATCCTTTACAACTGGATGCTGAACTTCCAGTATATGTCCGATAAATATGTTAAGATGTACAAGGAATCCAAGCCTGTTGGCGATGGAAAGGAGCCTGATATTTATATCTTCTCCAATCCTCAGTGGACTCCCGAAGAGGCACCCGATGTTGACTACAGCTGCTTAAGCGATCCTTTAACCCTTTGCTACTTTGACACCAATGAGAACTGTGCAGCAATTCTCGGTATGAAGTACTTTGGTGAGCATAAGAAGGGAACACTGACCATGGCATGGGCACTGGCTAACAGAAACGGCTATGCAGCCTGCCACGGCGGACAGAAAGAGTACTCTCTGGAAGGCGGCAAGAAGTTCGTTGCTTCCGTTTACGGTCTGTCAGGTTCCGGTAAATCTACCCTGACTCACGCTAAGCACGGCGGAAAGTATGATGCATTCGGCGGAATCAAGGTTCTGCATGACGATGCATTCATCATCAACACAGATACTTGTGCTTCCGTTGCTCTGGAGCCTACTTATTTCGATAAGACCGCTGACTATCCTACAGGATGTCCCGATAACAAGTATTTGCTGACCGCTCAGAACTGCTCCGCAACTCTGGATGAGGACGGACATGTTCAGCTGGTTACCGAGGATATCAGAAACGGTAACGGACGTGCAATTAAGTCCAAACTGTGGTCTCCTAACCGTGTTGATAAGATTGACGCTCCCGTAAACGCAATCTTCTGGATTATGAAGGATCCTACCATTCCCCCTGTAGTGAAGTTGAAGGGCGCAGCTCTTGCTTCCGTAATGGGTGCAACTCTTGCTACCAAGACCTCTACCGCTGAGCGTGTTGCTGCAGGTACCGATATGAATGCACTTCGTATTGTTCCTTATGCTAACCCCTTCAGAACCTATCCTCTGGTGAACGACTATGAGAAGTTCAAGAAGCTGGTTGAGGAGAAAAACGTAGATTGCTACATCGTAAATACCGGTGACTTCATGGGAACCAAGTGTAAGCCTGCTGATACTCTGGGCATTCTGGAGACCATCGTAGAAGGCAAGGCTAAGTTCGAGCAGTGGGGACCTTTCGAGGATATCGAGATTATGTATGACTGGTCCGGCAAGACCTCTGATGCATTTAAGCCTGACCTTACCGATAAGGCTTATACCGAGGCTCTGAAGAATGCTATGCAGAACCGTGTTGATGCAGTAGAAGGCTTCGCTACCAAGAAGGAAGGCTATGATAAGCTTCCCGATGAAGCGCTTGCAGCTCTGAAGAAGATTGTTGACGAGGCAGCTTCTCTGTAAGTTAACGGAAATAGAAGAGATAAGATAGAACGACCCGGAGATTATTCTCCGGGTTTTTCCGTATTCCAATATTTTACAATTTTTTCCTTTGCTTCTTTTTCAGATAAGACGAAAAATTTCTGCAATTTATGCAACACTTCTTCCTTGGCGGTTCCTTCGACCTTTGATTCCCGGATAAATTCCGCCAAGCCGTTTTCTACATTCTGTAGTTTCCCCTGTAAGTTAATAAGGCTTGATAAGATACATTTTATGGTAATATCATAACAAACACTCTCGGTGTTTGAAAGAATAATTTGTAAAATATGATACTGTAATAGAACATAACGAAAAGTGGTTCTGATATCGGTTGCGAGATGAGCTAAAAACTACACAAGAAAAAAGTTTTTCTAAATTTTTCAAGTAAAAATATTACAAATTTCCATAATTTTTTTACGAAATATAGTGACATAGCACAAATAATGGTGGTATAATGATAGACGATAGAAAAATATTGATATAAAATGTCAAAAATACTAAGAGGCTAAAATGGAAGGACAAAGAAGGAAATTAAGACTCGGAGATGTACTGCTCAATAACGGTGTTATCAGCTCAGAACAGTTGACAAAGGCTCTTGAACAACAGAAGGGCAGCGGTAAGAAGCTGGGCGAGGTGCTGGTGGAGGAAGGATATGCCACAGAGGATGCTATCGCCGGTGCTCTGGCCCGTCAGATGAATCTGGAAATGGTTAATCTTCAAAATATTACAGTTGCTCCGGACATCTTAAATCTGGTACCGATGAATGTCCTGAAAAAGGATGTCATGTTCCCCTTTGAGTATGCTCCGGACAGACCCAATGTCCTGAGGGTGGCAATGGCAGACCCAATGGACATGTATGCCCAGGATGATATTACCATTATCACCAATTGTCAGGTGGAAATTGCCGTAGCTACGACCAGAAGCATTATGCTTGCTATTGATAAGTACTACGGACAGGATGAAATGGATTCCGCCCTGGAAGAATATACCAAGGATAAGGGCATTAACACAGAGGAAGAAGACCTGGCTATGGAGGATATCAACAGCTCCCCCATTGTTATGCTGGTCAAGGATATGATCGAAAAGGCTGTTCGTCAGCGTGCATCCGATATCCATATTGAGCCAATGGAACGCATCGTGCGTGTCCGCTACCGTATTGACGGCGCTCTGTATGAGCGGGCCCAATACAACATTAAAACACTGGCAGCCATCGCCGCACGTATCAAGATTATCGGCGGCATGGATATTGCAGAAAAACGTAAGCCTCAGGACGGACGTATCACCCAGGTAGTAGACAGAACGGAATATGATATCCGTGTTTCCGTGCTTCCTACCGTATACGGTGAGAAAATCGTTATGCGACTT
>JALEIR010000020.1 GCA_022769665.1 Lachnospiraceae bacterium
TCCATAAAATATGCCAAAAATTTTAACTCATATGGAATCTTAACAAACTCCTCTTTTTCTAGTTGCATTCTCCTTTTTAATATCCTTAAAACAAGTAAATATGACTCTTCCATCGGAATTTGCAAAAACATGTTTTTACAAGCAGAGTAATACTTAAATTGTGTAACTTCCGGCAAGTATCCATATCGTTTCGCTATTATATCTTCATATTCACTCTTTCTTAGTAATTTAAAAATAGTCTCCTTATCCAAATCATCACTGTACCTTTCCGGCTTTCGGACTGTACCCAATTTTCCATTTTTTCTCAGCACATAAATGCCAACTGGTCGATCAATACTATCTAATACCTTCTGCAGTTGCTGCAGATTTTTTTCATAAGTAACTACAGCTACATGGTCAAAAGCTTTGTAATAGTCATCTATCTGAGAATTTAGCCTCTCGAGGTTATCCAATTCCGTTTTTATCTCATATACAACAGCTTTACCGTTTATTAATACGAAATCTGCTTTAGACTTTGCAATCGGCATCTCTGTCAAGGCAGTTGTCGTGTTAACACTATGTACTCCCAAGAGTAACTTATTTAACAAAGTATTCTTATAAAAATACTCATTACGATAATTATTTTTTAATTCACAATAAATTTCACTTATTAATTCCCGATTATTTTTTTGGTTTGCATCACTAATATAACGTCTTACTACCGAGGAATAAACATTGTCCACTTTCCCGTCTATAAAATGGCGAAGCATATTACGGGTAAAGATTCGGTTCAAATTACTCGTTTTATTTGTTTCCATCCGCTTCGCCTCCTGCCAATACTCTATTATTTAATTTTATTTTACCATATATCTCGGTGGATTTACAGATAATCTTTCGTATTAAATATGATAACTCTATAAGCCGTACTCCGCCAGAAGCTTATTTTGAAATTCTTCCTGCTTTCTTTTAAGGTGATTCAGCAAGGATTTGAATACTTCGATGATTCTTTAGATGTTGAAATCAGATAATCAGAATTTTAAAATCTTTGCCTGGTACGATAGTAGCACAATATTTTATAAAATGCAAGATATTCGGCTTATTCTTCGTCCTTATGTCTTTCCAACAGGCTGCAAATTCCATGCCAGATTCCTCTGATAACAGCAAACACCAAAAACATCGCCAAAAAGCCTACGACGCCAAACATGATGTCCGCAAATTCCATCTGTCCTGTATGTGTAATTTTCTGGCCGATTTCGATGGCAAAAGTAATCACCACAATCAGAGTAAATACGTAAATCCAGGCGATGGTCATAACATGATTACGCCTTGCAAGCCATTTGAAAACCGGATACACCACAAAAATCAGTCCCAGACCCAAGGCACCGATGACAAGAAAATGCAGCTCCTTGTCCGAAAAATTGTATTCAAAAGCATCGTTCAGGCTCAGTATATAATTATGTATTTTGGCAATGAGTCCTACTATTTTATATAGCATTTCTTTCATCATAATCATCCCTTTCTACCCCAGAAGCATCTTTGCCGCTTCTATGGCGATACATTCCAGCAGATACCATCTGCTGTAGCCGTTCACCCGGTAGCACCAGCGATAGCGGTCTTTGATTCGCTGTACCGCTTCCTTCAGGCTCTTATGGTTGCTGACGCCGCCCATGCGAAAATTGGCCAACACCTTATCCAGCGTAATCATCCGATAGCCTTCCTTTGCTATCTGAAGATAACAGCCGTAGTCATCATGAATACCCTTGTTCCGAAAGGGGTGGCTTTTGTACACATCCGCCCTGACAAACATAGTCGGATGGTTCCAGTCCCGAGAAGTTTGAAAGCTGCGGATTCTGGCTTTTTTTACAAAGCTGCTGCCGTCCCTCTTGTGCATTCTGATATTTGCAAAGAGCAAATCACAATTCTCCTGCGCAAATTCTTTCACCACCGTTTCTACCGTGTCCGGCTCATACCAGTCATTGCTGTTTAAAATTCCAATAATATCTCCTTCCGCAAGCTGTATACCCTTATTCATGGCATCATAGATACCGGAATCCGGTTCCGATACAATCCGCAGGCAGATTCCTTTCTGTTCCATGCGTTCTCTGTAGCTCTCAGCGAGAGAAACGGTTCCGTCAGAAGAAGCTCCGTCAATAATCAGGTACTCTATCCTGTCATAAGTCTGCGTCAGAACGGATTCCATCGTAATTTCCAACGTCTTTTCGCTGTTATAGGTTACGGTAACAATGCTTACAGTCTCCGCCATATGAATTCTCCACTATATCAATTCTCAGTCAGATGTATGGATTCCTCAAAACCGTACACCCGGTATTCTTCCTTGTATTCACTTATTTTCTTTTCATACACCAGACTTCCGAAAGCCTTATCCGCCAATTCTCCCGGCTTCCCGCCAAGCTTTCCTAAAAGCAAAATAGCCGGATGGAACAGTCCGGTAAGATGTATTTTCCTGCCGTGCTCCTTCGCAATCGCTGCAACCATGTCCGCAGTACGAACATATTCCCTGTTCTGGGGATAAAAAATACCCTGTTCCTCGTTTCTGATCATCAGTTCCACAAATTTACAGAGGTTGCCGATGTAGAGCATGCTTCTTTGATTATTTTCTCTCGGGAAAAAAGGTAATTTAGCCGCCATCTTGGCAAGAAGCGGATAATTACCTTTGGAACCCTTTCCGTAGATCATAGGCGGACGAAGAATGACGACCCGAAAGCCTTCGTCCTGAAGACTTATCAGCTTTTCCTCCGCCTTCAGCTTGCTGTCGCCGTAAAAGTTAGCGGGAGACGGTATGGTATCCGCGGTAATTATTTTTTGTTTCCCGATACCGGCGCTCTCCCCGTAGACGATAATGCTGCTCATAAAAATAAACCGGCTGACGCCGTCCTTCTTAGCCTTGGCGGCACACTCCGCTGTCAGCTCTGTATTGACCCGGTAATACTGCTTCTTTTCTTCCTCGGAAGCCTTGCCCACGTCAGCATGTGCAATCCCGGCCACATGAAAGACCGCATCATATCCGCCGAAATCTTTCTGCCGCCAGGCATCATCCCGCATATTCAAAGTCTCTGTTACAATATCGGTACACTTCCCTTTAACCCAGTTTTCGAAAGAAGTACCAATGTAGCTGTTTGCCCCGGTGATCAGAACCTTCTTCATTTCTTCAATCCTTTTTCTTTCTTTCCAGTTCTCCGGTACCGCCTTCTACGACACCCTCCTGTTTGATGACAGACAGGAATGTCCCGAGAATACACTTTACATCCATGGCAAATCCCATCTTCTTTACGTATTCTCCGTCCAGCTTTGCCTTTACGGGGATTTCCAGTTCATCCCGTCCGTTAATCTGTGCCCAGCCGGTAAGCCCGGGCAGAATATCGTTTGCCCCGTATTTATCTCTCTCCGCAATCAAATCATACTGATTCCAAAGCGCCGGTCTCGGTCCTACGATTGCCATATCTCCCTTGAGAATATTGATAATCTGGGGCAATTCGTCCAGACTTGTCTTCCGAAGGAAACCGCCCACCTTTGTGATATACTGCTCCGGATTTTCCAGCAGATGCGTTGGCATATCCTTTGGCGTATCCGTCCGCATGGTCCTGAATTTCAGAATGTAAAAGTGTGTTTTATGAATGCCCACACGCTTCTGTTTGAAAAATACAGGTCCCGGGGAATCTGCTTTGACCGCAATCATCAGGGCAAGAAACAGGGGAGATAAAAGTATGATTCCCAATAACGCCAAAATTCTGTCTGTAATCTGTTTTATCACTCGATACATAAATTATTCCTTCTCCCACTGAAAGGTAGGCACAATTTCTTTAATCCGATTACGGATATCTCCGCTTTCCGCTCTTGCGTCCGCAATCAGCTGTTCCAGCTGGTCTTCAAACTCTTGGGAATTGAATTCAATCGGTTTCCCAATGAAAATCATCCTGTTCGCTGTCTTTTTCAAGCCTTCCTCATCCATAAGAAGCTCTTCGTACATCTTTTCTCCGGGACGCAGACCCGTAAACTTTATCTCGATATCCGCTCCCGGTCTCAGGCCGGAAAGTTTGATCAGATTGACCGCCAAATCCAGTATTTTCACAGGTTCACCCATATTCAGGACAAAGATCTCTCCGCCCTTTGCATAAGCCCCGGCCTGCAAAACCAGGGATACTGCCTCCGGAATAGTCATGAAATAGCGGATAATATTGGGGTCTGTCACCGTGACCGGCCCGCCTTCCGCTATCTGCTTTTTAAACAGAGGGATAACACTTCCGTTACTGCCCAGCACATTTCCAAAACGAACTGCCACAAAATTGGTTTTCGACTTCTGATTCATCATCTGAATAATCATCTCGCAGATACGCTTGGAAGCACCCATGACATTGGTGGGATTCACCGCCTTATCCGTCGAAATCAATACAAATTTTTCCGTGCCGTATTTGTCCGCAGCCAGCGCTGTCCTATAGGTTCCCATCACGTTATTTTTGACGGCTTCGTTAGGGCTGTCCTCCATCAGGGGTACATGCTTGTGGGCTGCCGCATGATAAACAATATCCGGTCTGTAGGTTTCAAAAATCTGGTTCATTCGGTTTTTATTCCGGACGGATGCAATCAGAACAATCAAATCCAGCTTCGGATATTTCCGCACAAGCTCCTGCTGAATATCATAGGCATTGTTCTCATAAATATCCAGGATAATTAGTTTTTGGGGATTATGTGCCGCTATCTGTCTGCAGAGCTCGCTTCCGATGGAGCCTCCTCCCCCGGTAACGAGGACTGTCTTTCCGCTGACATATCCCAGGACCTCTTCAGTATTAATCTGAATCGGTTCTCTGCCCAACAGGTCTTCAATTTCCACATCCTTCAATTTGGATACGGAGACATCTCCGTTAATCAGCTGGTATACCCCCGGCAGCATCCGCAGCTTACAGCCGGTCTCTTTACAGATTTCCAAGATTTCCTTTTTTGTCTTGGCATCAGCGGAAGGGATAGCAAAGATAATCTCGTCAATATTATAGAGCCGGACAGCATCCTGTATCTTGTCTCTCCCACCCACAATGGGAACTCCCCGGAGGAGCTTTCCGTGGCACCCCGGCTGGTCATCAATAATACACTTTGCCGTCAGTTCCAGATAGCTGCTGGACTCAATTTCCTTTAACAGCATATCTCCCGCTGCCCCCGCTCCGATGACCATGACGTTGGAGCGGATATTTTTCATCGCAAGACTCATTCTTTTATTGTTGATGATTCGCAGGATACGATAGCCGAATCGTACTCCGCAAGTAAGAAGAACCAGGAAAAAGCAGTACAGAACGCTGTAGCTTCTGGGCATGGAATTTCCGGTGATCCAGCAAAGCACAAACTGTGCGGCGGACGCGCAGATATTTGCCATGACGATGTTAATCAATTCATTTGCGCTGGCATACCGCCATACGCTCTTGTACAGCTTCCAGATGGCAAAGAAAAGCAGCGTCATCAGGATAGTCGGAATCAATATATGCTCATAGCTCTTTAAATATTGCGGATAAATATCCTTAAAGCGAAAATCAAACCGAATATATAACGCCACAAAGGACGCAATGGTAATATCCATTACGTCCAGTAAAATCAAAGCGATAATTCTGTTTGCCGGGATTTTTAAAAAATTCGTTTTCTTTTCCATTTTTAGTGCCTCTCATATCCGGAATAAGGCCATTATACCACGCTTCTTACAAAATGTCTCCCGTAAATTCCGAATCCACACTTTGGCCTTACGTTATACCTGATTAATCCGGTACATCCGCCCAATCACAATCAACATCCCCACCATTAAATTCCGGTTCCACATCCGGGGGAGGAGTAGGCGTGGGTTCCGTGGTCGGAGCAGGGGTGGATTCCTGGGGCGGCGCAGGTACCGGTTCCGGCGTGGGAGCAGGCGTAGGAGTGGGTGTTGGCGTCGGGGTGGGCGTTGGCGTTGCCGAAGGCTTCTTCGTCGGCTTGGGCGTCGCTGTAGGTGTCGGGGTAGGTTCCGGCGTAGGTACTATCTCCTTTCCCTCTTCATCGTAAGTTCTTACGTTGCTTTCATAGGAGAATTCGTTCCGCATTGTCCAAAGGTCAAAGGCGTTGCCTTCTCCGGTTCCCTCTCTCACCGATGTCGTATATTCGCCGGTGCGGACTCCGCCGGTATAGATTCCGGTCTCCCGGACAATCTCGCCCGTTGCACTGTCGATATTCCAGAGTTCGAAAGCTCCGTCGTAAGCCCCTTCCTTTACATTGGTCTGTACCAGCTGTACCTTGCTGTTCTCCTGTTTTAAGATGCGGATTTGCTGATTGTCCCCATAATAGCAAACACCGGTATAGGGTTCGCCCGCAATATTACAACCGATTTGTACCATCAGCAAAATTTCTTCGCCCTTTTGGAGAGTATAAGTTCTGCTTCCTTCAACCATTCCTTTTGTCAAAACCTCATACCAGGTCTCATCGGTAACCGCATGAATGGCTTCTCCCAGATATTCCTCCAGTTCCATATTCTGATAGAGTGTCCGGATCATCTCCGTTGCCTCTGCATCTTCCTCCTCGGACATTTCTCTGGAATTACAGAGAAATCTTATTTCATTTTTCTGAGTATTCTCCGCCTCCAGCTGCTCTATCTCACGGGATGCCGCTATTTCCTCCTCAGGTAATGCTGTCTCAACGACTTCCGGTTCCAATGTCTCCACCACAGCCTGTCCGTCTCCGCAGCCGGAGAGTGTCAGAATCAACACCGCTCCCAGTATGCATACTTGTACTTTCTTTCTATTCATTTTCACTGCCTTCCCTGTTTTCCAAATTCTCGTTTTCTGCTCCCGATTCGCCGGTTCCATTGTTCTCACTGTTCTCACTGTTCTCGCTTGTTCCGCCGGTTGCATCGGTTCCGCTGTTGTCCGTATTTCCGCTTTCCGCTCCTGATTCGCCGGTTCCGTTTGCTCCGTTATTCTCCTGATTGTCCGCGGCTGTTTGAGCGGCCAATTGGTCCGCGTCGCTGACTATCTTCTGCAGGTATTGATAGCTTTCTGTTTCTTCGCCGTACATTCCCATATCCAACAACCGCTTTGCCAGGAAATAAATACTTCTGGCTTGCCTGGGTCCGTACAGGATAATCTGCTCTCCGTCCTTCTCCAGCACCGCATATCCTCTGAAAGCAAAATCGGTCTGATATTGTTCTACCGGCAGACCCGTAAGCACGGAGGTATAACGGTATCTGTCGCCCACAGCTTCGTAGACCACATTCTTAAACACACCGTTGTCGTCCGTTCCGTAATTCACGCCTCGCAGTGTCTTCTCCCCGCCCTTCACCATAGGATAGATTTCACTGTTTTTAGCCGTCATAATCAGAGTGCCGTACTCTGTCAGTTTATATCCGTTTACACCCTCCAGGATTAACCTTCTGCGCAAGTCGATGTTGATTCCGGTCTTAAAACGTATACCGGTTTTTCCTGTAATCCGGACGGAAAATCCGTGATAGGTCAACAGGTTCTCCAACTCAGGCTGGGGAGTGACGATATAGGCATCCTTGCCATAGCTCAGGCTCCAGACATACATTCCCGTTGGTACGTTATTTTCATTAAATTGGTACATGACAGCTGTTTTTGCCGTCTTGTCTCCGGCCGTTACGGTAATTGTTCCGTTCCCCAATGTTCCCTGATACGGAACACCGTCCAGCCAGACAGCTGTGTCACTGTACCCCGCAGGCAGCTGCAATACAATATCCAGGCTTTCCCCCGGTTCTTTGCATGGCTCTGCCGGCATATTTTCATATACAGGTATTTTGAACACAAAGGTACTGTCAAGAGAATTTGCATTTGCATACAGTTTCTTGATACTTAAAGCTTCTGTCGTGGGGGCGGAAATATTCTGCATATACTGATGGGTGTGGGGCTTGTAAGCTCCGTTGGGATTTACATTAAACTTCTGAAGGTACAGGGTATCCTGCCCTTTCTTGATATAGTTGGCTGAGATAAAGTCCGCACCGCCCTGAATGGAAAAGTACGCGCCCTGCCATCCGTGGCTTTTTGCATAATCCAGTCCGCTGATGATAACCTGCTCATTCGTCGTCCCTGTTGCGCCTATGTTAAAATAATTGTAATAGCCTTCATAGCCGGGATAAGTTCCGGAAATCAGCGGCGAATTGCCCTGACCCTGCTCCTGCAGTACTCTCGCCGCAAGGTGGAAGGGACTGACCTCCCTGCCCTCTTCTTTCCCAAGATACCAGAACAACTCTGCAAAGGTCATAGTATCCATTCCCGGCGCCGGTTTGCTGTCATTCATAAAGGTATTGTTCAAAAACTTCTGCATGGCTTCAAGAGTATGATACTCTTCATTGTAGGTCAGTTGTTCAAACTGGAAAATGGCATCCTCCGTCAGGCTGTTACGGGGATCCATATAAATTTTCAGGACAGCCTCGGTGGCATAATACCAGTTGCCGGAATCATACAGTCCGTTTTTAGCCCAGTCGGGAAAAGTCTTATAGACCAGGCTCTTTCCACCCTCCAGCTGGCTGCTGATGACGGAATTCCAATCCATAGTGGTATTCATCTTCACAAAAGTCCAGTTGGGGTGCTGTTCCTTCAGGGCCGTCAGCGCTGCCCGATAGCTCTCCGGAAACTGTTCGATATCCGGATAGACCGCCCGCTCTCCTTCTTCCAGTGCGTAAGTGGTATAGCCGGGATTCATCCCATAATACTCCTCCCATTCCAGAAAGCGGGAATCGGAAACCGCCAGATAAGTACGGGGAACATAGCCGCAGTATTCTGCTCCGTTATATTCCAGTTTGACATATTCCCAGACTTCAAAGGCATCATCCACATAGATATCCAGGATATTTACCAGCTGTCCGCACAACACATTGACAACCGTATCGCTTTCATAGGAAGGCGTGCTGCGCACAGGATATTCATCCGCCAGATATACCAGCGCCATAATATCCCTCTCCTCGGCGATTTCCTGCAGTGCTTCTCCCGCCTCTTCAATCCATTCTGCGGTTTCGGCATCCATGTCCGCCGAAAAGCGCGCTTGGGCAGCATGTACAAGGCCTGTACCGTCCGGAATGGGTATGCCTGTCAAAAGCAATGCTGCAGCAGTAACACTCAATATACATTTTTTCAATTTACGCATCTTGTCCATATGTACCTCTGATATTCCGTGTGTATTTGTTTCCGACTCAGAATAACACAAGTTCCTCTCTCATTCCGCGGTAGTTTTTTCCAAGGGCATACCGCAGTCTCTCACAACCTTAACTCCTCAGCCTTTTATGAAGGCGTCTGATTCCCCGGGGGGATATGGCAAACAGGGTATGATAAACCTTATTTTTCAAAGTCAGAATCGGATTTGTCATGGATTTTAACCAGTTTTTCCGAAGGTAACTTACGATGTTACAATACATGGTATTATCTTTTGTCATCTGCCCGATAGGAATATGCAGCAGATAATCAAGGCGTTGGAAAATACCAAAACGGAAGGCTGTCTTTTTCAGTTCGGGATAGCTTTCCTCCACTATTTCGGCAACCATGTCCGCATTGTCCACATTATCCCCATAAACCCGGGAGAAATTTTCTGCTTCCGCTTTTCTGGAATTGCTGCCCACACGATAAAAAACATGATAAGCATGTCCCGGAAGCGAAGCAACCGGTCCTACGGTACGCAGAAGCTGTACCAAAAGATGAAAATCCTCATTCAGCACACCTACCGGGAAAAATTCGGTTACACCGTCTGTCTCTTCCTGTTCTTTTTTCCGTGTTGCAAAGACACTGCTGCAAATCAGCTTTGTACAGAAAGAGCAGTCTCCACGGTGCATCAACAGCTCTTCCATAAATTTTTCAGGAGAAATACACTCCGGTTCTTCCGGCGGAATGCAGATATCCGGCAGCAGATTGCCCTCCGGGTCTATTTCGTCCCTGCCAATCTGAGCCACACTTACCTGATACCGGCACAGGGCATCCTGAAGCTTCTCATACATGTCTGCATCCACATAGTCATCACTGTCCACAAAGCCGATATATTCACCCTTTGCAACAGATATTCCCAGATTTCTCGCCGAGGAGGAACCGCCGTTTTCCTTATGCAGCACCCGGATTCGCGCATCTTCCGAGGCAAGCCTGTCGCAGAGTTCACCGCTTCCGTCCGTAGAGCCGTCATCTACCAGAATGATTTCCAAACGGCTATATACCTGAGCCCGGAGTGAATTTACACAGCGCAACAGATATTCTTCTGTATTATAAATCGGCACAATAATGCTGATGAGTCCCTCTTCCATCTTTTTTGACCTTCCCGGTTTCATATTTACTTTGTCTATACTCTGCCATGCAGAATCCGTCCGTATGCTCCTGTCTCCCGTAGTAACGGAGCCGGAGCGCAGGGAAAGATGCCTTCCACCGGGCTCATTTCCGGATTGCTGATATTCAAGTCTTCCTGATTTAACAGCCGAAGATTTACGCAAAGCTTTGCCAAATGATTCGCAGCCTCTTCCGCATTCCAGACTTCCGTGATTGTCCGATATGCATTTCTTCCCAGCTCACGACAAAGATTTCTGTCTTGAACCAGCTTCTCTGTCAGTTCAAACAGCTGTTTCTTATTTCCGTCCCTGTATATAAATCCGTTTTCTCCGTGCTTTACCAGATAAGGTACCGCACCAATCATATGATCCGCCACCAATGCGCATCCGCTGTTCATGGCTTCGTTTGCCACAGCCCCCCAGCCCTCCTGCCTGTCGCTGGTAAAAAGATATATATCTGCTTTTTCCATATAGGCGCGCACTTGTTCCGGACTCATAAATCCCGGCAGGCTGACATAATCTTCCAGACCGTATCTGCTTCTCATGGCATCCAGCTGCTCTTTTTTATCTCCGCCGCCTATAATATCCATATGAAACAAAAGTCCCCGGTCCTTCAGATATGCTGCCGTCTCCATGGGAAGCTCAGGATGCTTCCAGTCAATCATACGTCCGGCCCATAATATAGACGGCACAACAGCGGAATTGCCGCCTTGTCCTGTACCCGTTTTCCGGCCTTTCTCATCCATCAGCTTATCCACATCGTACTGTCTGGTTTCGGGAAAATATCCCCAACAGTACATTTTCCCGGGATAGGCTCTCACAATATGGAAATCAGATGCCACATAAGCTCCGGCACAAAGCAGATATACAGCAGCTTTGCGGTATTGGGTATGATCATGGTACTTTTTTTTCAGTCCTCTGGGAGATACTGCCTTCCATTGTCCGGTCTTGTACATCCTTTCGCTGTAACGGATTACCGGTTTTCCTGCGTCCAGCCGGGATTCTATATAGCTTTCCTCATCACTTCCCCCGAACAATACCACATCGGCCTCATCAATCAACTGTCTGCACTTTTCCGGCTCCTCATAATAAAGCCTTAAGTAGGGTTGTGCAGTTTTTTCGTTCCAGCCCATCCTGACACGTTCTGCTTCCATGCTTTCTGTCTGAATGAAAACAAAGCTTCCCTTCATCCTCTCCCGCATGGCATTGCAAAAAGGTATCTGGTGATGATTCAGATAGTTGGATACAAACACAAATTTTATTTTCTCAGACGCCGAATTTCCTTCTTTTTTCATAACATTTGTTCTTTTATTCTACTCCTCAGACTGCATGATAATCTTTGTATAGATTTCCGTCATTTTTGCGTAATTTCGCTCTCTGCTATGATTTTTTTCTGCATGAATTCTTGCATTTTTGCAGTACTGCTCTAATTTTTCATTATCCTTCCAAATAGAAATCACTGAATTTGCAAGGCGTTTAGAAATATTTTCAAGTTGTTCTTCACTATTTACCTTAAGATTACACACGTTATCATATGAATTCATAGGGCTTCTGAAGCCTTCGTACAAAATGCCGTCTTCCCCGTCTGTAAACATACTTGGTATACCGCCCACATCCGCACTGACACAGGGCATTCCGAGCAACATTGCTTCCCCCAGAGAGTTGGGCGAATTTTCTATACTGGAGCAGCACACAAAAAGATGACTTTTCAAATATTGTTCTTTCATCCGGGCACTGTCCAGTTTTCCGAGGAATACAACCCTGTCTGTCAGGTCGTTTTCCCGAATCAGTTTTCTCAGATATCTGCCGTAAGCCGAAATTTTCAGCTTCTGCTTGAGTGTCTTGAACTTCACAACACTGTTACCTGCCACATAGACCCGCGCATCGGGATATCGGGCAACAATGGCAGGAAGTGCTTTCAGCATATAATGAAGTCCTTTCACGGGATAATCCCCCTGGCTTAGGAAAATAGAATGGGGAATACAGCCCTTCGGATCCCAGGAGGCGCCGTAAAAATCCTGTCGAAGCGTCTCATTCATTTTAAAATAGCTTGCATCGGGATTCCATTCCCTGGTGTAATGTCTGTCCCATTCCGTTCTTCCGGATATATTTTTTGCAAGCTTCACAGCTTCCACTTCCATTTTTCCGCGCTGTTCAAACTTTTTCTGCTGCTCTATAATACTGTCCTTTTTCAGATAATCCCTAAACGTCACTGACCGGATAACCTTTTGGGGCATATCGGCAAAATACGCATTGGCATACACAGCGCAAAGTCCCTGTATGCTGATTAACAGACGGCTCTTTCTGGGAAACACTCTGCACATGGCAAGGGTATGAGGATATTCCGTACCGAAACAATGTACCAAATCCGGCCGGCAGGAATCAATAATCTTCCGAAGCCTTTCCTCAAGTCCTTCATCGTATACTTCAGGCCTTGTAACATTCTCGCGAAAGCCGTAGCAGGTCATTTTTCCTCCCTGTACGGTAATTGTCCGCATACATACATCATGCCCTGCGGGAAACATTTCTTCCGGCGCCGGGAATGCCACAGCCAACTCTATTCCGTTTTCATATCGCTTTTTCAACACCACATCCGCCAGTCCGGAAAGCCAGCCTTCTTTGTTGGTAGCTTCCATATTCAGTTGCTCCGCAATCATGGGCATCATTACGTTGCATAGCCATAATATTTTCATGTATTCTAACCTTTCTTTCCTTCCGCGAATCCTTCCTTCATCCATCTGTATGCCTGTTTTACGCCAACCTCCCGGCACATTTTGTCTCTGTGTGCAATCAGGAAGCGAAGCGCCATAACGGATTTCAGCTTTCCGTAAAGGAAGCTGTACAACACGCCGCGGTCACGGAAAAACTTCTCGTTATATCCCGCAAACCAGGTGGATTCACCTGCCTCCTCGCGCCCTATGGTCACAGGTGCCGTGTATACACGATACCCTTTACTCATAAATTCCTTCAGAAAAAGACTGTCCTCGCCGTTACTGTATTTTGCTCCTCCTCCGAACAGAAGAGAAAACGTAACACCGGATGCCAGAAGGCTCTCTCGCTTCACCGCAAAGCTGACTGCCCCGTATCTTCCGCAATTATACCAATGCACACGTTTTCGCTCCGATATATGGTAGGTTCTTCTTTCTTCTTCCACTGTAACATTAAAAAGAATCATATCTGCATCAGGATTTTTTTCAAATTCCTCGCTGATTTTTTCGGCATAACCCGGTTCATAAACGATATCTTCATCCGAAAAAAGGCAGATATCTCCATCTGCCCGAAGTATCGCTTCATTGCGGCTTCTCCCTATCCCTCTTTCCGGAAAGGAATAAAAGCGCAATAAATGACCGTTATTTTCTTTTTCTTCCACACCCAGCCTGTCACACTGATTGATGATGACAGCGTCTGAATCCAGCTGCATTTTTCCGCTAATTGTCTCAAAAGACTGATTCATAACAGAGGCAAGAACCTGAACTCTCATACAGTGTCACCTTCCCGTCATTTTCTACCTGTCTTCCGACATAGCTGCCGGCTTTTATACAGGACTACTCTTCCATATCCTGCGGCTCTGATTTCTCAC
>JALEIR010000030.1 GCA_022769665.1 Lachnospiraceae bacterium
ATAAAGGAACAGACGACAGATGCTCATGCTTATGTGCCTGACACAGTTATCCTTACGGACGCATTAACAAAGAAATGCGATAAGTATTTTTATAAGCATTTTGGCGGTTATTTTGAGTGCTTCGATGGTAAAAAAAATTAAGGAGTAATATTTAAAATATAAAAAAGTATAAGGAAGCATATAAGTATGAAAAATACAACACAACATGTGTTTATCATCGGCTCAAAAGGAATTCCTTCCAACTATGGAGGGTTTGAGTCTTTTGTGGATCGATTGACTTATTACAGAAAATCTGATTTGATTAAGTATCATGTGGCCTGTGTGGCAGAACAGGATAATATGCCACAGGTAACAGAAACAGAGTACAACGGAGCGCATTGCTTTACGCTGTCGTGGAAAAAATTGGGCCCTGCGCGTGCAATCGTTTATGACCTTGAGGCTATGCAGTATTGTATCAGATATATTAAAAAGCATAATATTTCAGAACCACTGATTTATGTGCTGGCTTGCCGCATTGGTCCTTTCTTCAGACATTATGTAAAAAAGATACATAAGCTGGGCGGCAAGGTCTATGTGAATCCGGATGGTCATGAGTGGAAACGTGCAAAATGGAGCGCTCCCGTACGAAAATATTGGAAGTTTTCCGAACGACTTATGGTAAAGAGTGCGGATTACCTGATTTGTGACAGCAAAAATATTGAGCGTTATATTCACGAAGATTATAAACAATATGATCCGAAAACTACTTTTATTGCATACGGTGCTGAGTTGACGCCTTCTGTTTTGGCAAAGGAGGATGAAAAACTGACAGGATGGTACGATAAACATGGTGTCAGACCGTACCGGTATTATTTGAGTGTAGGTCGCTTCGTTCCGGAAAATAATTTTGAAACTATGATTAAAGGTTTCATGGCTTCTGATACGGATAAAGATTTTGTACTTATTACGAATGTGGAGAACAACAGCTTTTACGAAGAATTGTTGAAAAAGACCGGGTTTGACGCTGATAAGCGAATCAAGTTTGTGGGTACCGTGTATGACAAAGAGCTCCTTAAGAAAATTCGCGAACAGGCTTATGGCTATTTCCACGGTCATGAGGTTGGGGGCACCAATCCCAGTCTCTTGGAATCCTTAGGCAGCACGGATTTGAATCTTCTTTTGAACGTAGGATTTAATCGTGAGGTTGGGGAAGACGGTGCCATTTATTGGGACAAGAGCCCGGAAGCATTGGCACAATTGATCCATGAGGCGGATCGGATGTCGACAGAGGAGATAGCGGAAATGGGGCGAAAAGCCAAATTACGTATTTCCACGGCTTACAGCTGGGATTACATTGTAGATCGCTATGAAGGTGTATTCCTTCAGGCATTTGACTAAATGCAGGAGTGTATCCTATGAAGATATTGATGGTCAATAAGTTTCATTACATCAAGGGAGGCAGTGAGACCTATTATTTTGCACTGAAGCGTCTGCTGGAGGCAAAGGGACATGAGGTGATTGATTTTTCCATGAAAGATGAGAAAAATTTTGACTCTGCTTACAGTGAATATTTCGTAGAAGGTGTGGATTACAACGGTTCAATGAGCATCGGGGATAAAATTCGCAGTGCCATGAATATTATTTACTCCCACGAGGCAGCCGGGAAGATAGAAGCATTGATACAAGCCACGCACCCGGATGTATGTCATTTGCATATTTTCCAACATCAGCTTTCCCCGTCTATTCTTAAAGTGTTAAAGAAGTACAATATACCCACGGTATATACCGCCCATGATTTAAAAATGTTATGTCTTAATTACGTAATGATGACCAATGACGGGCAGGTCTGCGAGAAGTGCAAAGATGGAAAGTACATGAATTGCCTGAAGCAGAAATGCCTGAAAAATAGTACCGCCAAGAGCGCTATTTGTGTAGCGGAAGGTTATCTGCACAAGTGGATGAAGAGCTATGACCAGATTGACAGAATATTGACGCCAAGCCGGTTCTACAGAGATAAATTCGTGGAATTTGGAATTGAACCGGAGAGGGTGCTGCACCTTCCTAATTTTCTTGACAGAGAAAGACCGGTAGTGAATGAAAGCTGTGATAAAG
>JALEIR010000059.1 GCA_022769665.1 Lachnospiraceae bacterium
CACCCTTTCCAGGGGTGTCCCTTCGACCACTTGGGTACTTCTCCACAAGCCAGTTGAATCATAAATTCTATATTGAATTACGAGGGGTTTCTTTCGTCCCTCGAGCGGAGAGAGTGGGATTCGAACCCACGCGCCCTTGCGGACAAACGGTTTTCAAGACCGCCTCGTTATGACCACTTCGATATCTCTCCAAGCGTTCTGCCGTTTCAACGGCAAGGACTATTCTACCAAAAAGCAGATTTCCTGTCAACACATTTTTTCAAAAATAAAGAAAGAATTTTGAAGGTTATACGGTCAAAATCATGTCGCCGTAAATACCGCCGATTTCCTGTAAACCTTTTGCAATCATAGCTCCGAAATTCACCGCTCCGTCATACCTTAGATGAGTGTTATCTCTGGACTCCTCAGGATGTTGCGGATATTCGCCTGCATCAAAATACATATACCATCTCCGGCTTCCGGGCTCTCCCGTCTTTTTCAACGCAGCGCGACTCATGGTATAAAGATCCACCAGCGGAACTCTGTTCTTTTCTGCCGTCTGCTTCATAGCAGACACATAATCGGAATGTGCCCCGATTCCCAAACGCTTTTCGTCCATAAAACATCTTCGTTCCAGCGGAGTAATCAGAACCGGGTGTGCCCCTTTTGTGCGTGCTACATCAATAAATATTTCCAGATTGTCAATAAAGGATGAAAACGGCTCCGTATAACGTGTGGGATCCTGATTTTTTTCATCGTTATGTCCAAATTGGATAAACAGGAAATCCCCTTCTCCAATTTTTTCCTCTATTGCTTTCAGTCTGCCCTCATCTATAAAGCTCTTGGTACTTCTACCGTTCTTTGCATGGTTTTCCACTGAATAACCTTCTTTCAGGAACATGGGAAACGCCTGTCCGATTCCGGTCTGAGGATATGTACTATAGTCATTTGTCTGCACGGTGGAATCTCCGGCCCAGAATATCTTGTTCATTTCTGTAAACCTATTCTTTCTATATATAAATATGGCAGGGAAACCGGTGTCTCCCTGCCATACAAAATTGATTACTCTTTTACTGCACCAACGTTAACACCCTTAACAAAATATTTCTGCAGGAAAGGATACAGAATCATGAAAGGAAGGATTACAACAATAATAGCTGCATTCTTGACTGTATTCTCCGTAGCATCTCCCGCTGTCTGAGGCATATCACTACCCATGATAACGCTCCTCAGTTTCATCTGGAAGTTGTACAATTCAGAATTGGTAATATACAACTTATAATGGGTATAATCATTCCAGTATGCAACAGCATAGAACAAACCGATGGATGCCAGAGCTGCTTTTGACATAGGAAGCACAATTCTGATGAATGTCTGCATGGGAGAACATCCATCCAAAGTAGCCGATTCGAACAAGCTGGCCGGTATACCTTCAAAGAAGTTCCTCAATAATACCAGATTATACACATTCAACGCCGGGAACAGAATAACAACCCATAGCGTGTTGGTCAAATGCAGCGATCTCAACACCAGGTAAGTAGGAATCATACCACCGTTGAAAATCATGGTAAAGAGCAGGAAGTTTGCAAAAAATGTACGTCCGGGCATATTCCACTGAATCAATACGTAAGCACCCATAGTAGAAATTACCAGCGCCAGTATCGTACCGGTAATGGTGGTAAAGAAGGAAATCATCAGCGGACGATACAGGGTAGGGTTGCTGAATACGGATTTATATCCGTCCAAGCCAAACTTCTCCGGCCATAATTTCATACCGTAAGCGGTTTTTAAATCAAAGGAGTCCACTAAAATCTTCCACATGGGAATAATGATAATCAGTGCAAGAATGATAAAAATCAATCCGTTCACGACACGGAACACAGACCAATTACTTTTTTTCTTTGCTTTCATCTTGACACCTCCTATACGATTCCGCGACCGTCACGTACCTTCTTACTCCACTGGTTACAGGTAAGAACAAGCACGCAGCCGACTAAGGATTTAAACAGACCGATGGCCGTGGTATAGCCATAGTTGGGAATCGCACCGCTGTTAAAGGTCTGGTAATAAATATAGGTTTCGAGAACGTTTGCCGTACCCAATACCGCATCGTTCTGCAATACAAAGGCAGACTCGAACAGGTTCATAACCTTAGCAAGATTTAAAATAAACACAGTAAGAATGGTATTTCCGAGTGCGGGGAACGTAATATAACGCATCTTACCCCAACGTCCTGCACCGTCAATTGCCGCTGCCTCGTAAAGTTCTGTATTAATTCCGGCCAGAGTCGCCATAAAGATAACGGTCTGCCAACCGGTTTCTTTCCATATATTAATTAGGTAATAAGAAAATCTCCACCATTTTTCCGAACCCAGGAAATAAATCATCTTATCCGGCTGAAGCACACCGATATTCACCAGGAAGGTATTTACCAAACCATGGCTGGTGGGTGCAAGAATCAGGGAGAAAATGGATGCAGTTACTACCCATGACATAAAGTGAGGCAGATAGAGAATAGTCTGCACTACCTTTTTAAAATGAATGTTCACAAGTTCATTCAGGAATAATGATACAACCACTGCAAATAACGTTGTCAATATCAGCTTTGTGATACTGATGACAATGGTATTTGTAAAGGCTGACCAGAAATTGGCCATGCCAAACATTTTCTGAAAGTTTTTCAGTCCCACAAAAGTAGGGTCCTTAATTCCGTTATAGTTGGTAAAAGCATAACGGATACCGAACATGGGGAGATAGCTGAAAACAATTGCAAAAACAAATACAGGAAGAAACATCAGATAGAATCCTCTGTATCTATATATGGTAGCAGCAAGCTTTTTGCCGGACATTTTCTGTTTCGGCGCTTTTGTTTTCGTTTTTTTCATATCTGTTCTTCCTCTTCCTTAAAACAAGTCTCTCATACTTTTCATGAATATGTGGAGCCGCAGATTCCTCTGCAGCTCCACGTTCATTTCAGAAAGGATTACTGATTCAGAGATTCAACGATTGCATCGGACCAAGCCTTGCCGCCGTCAGCCTCATATTTTGCGTATGCTTCTTCAACGCTCAGTTCACCCATGGTAACCTTTGCAATCAACTCGTTCTTCAGAGTGGTCAGGTCGCCGTTGAACTCACTCATTGTCTCGGTAGTAGGAACAATGAAAGCAGATTTGCAGTTTGCGTTAAACAGTTCCTGCGCATTCTTAGCAGTCTCAGTTACGCTGTTTGCAGGTGCCTCAAGGTCAACCAGAGCCAGCATGGGATCGATGTGAGCCTTGGTGTAAGCAGTGGTAGGCTTCTCAGCGTTGGGTAAGAAGTGGAATTCGCCCTCACCATAAGTCTTTGCCTTGTCAGGGTCATCTGCCCAAAGAGTCTCAGCAGCTGTGGACCAGTGGCATCCCTCTACACCGTAGGTAAACAGGAACTGTACATCGCCGCCATCCTGCATAGCCTCGATGAAATACTTAAATACGCCTTCAGGATTCTCACAAGAAGAAGTGATGCACCATGCGGGAGTAATACGGTCAACATAAGCGCCAACCTCTGCGATAGGAGGAAGTGCTACCAAGTCACCGCTCAGTCCGTTAGCTTCCAGATTGGTCTTCAGGTTGTTTGCCCAAGTACCTGCCCAGTAAGTAAATATACCGAACTCATCGCTGTAGAACTTGTTACGGCAATCGGAAGTACCGTTTGTCAAAGTAGTAGGATCAATGTAACCTGCTGCGTAAGCATCAGCAAGTCTCTGCATAGCAGCCTTCATGGAATCGGTATTGAAACCATCGTACCAAACACCGTTCTCATCCTGAATGAAGGAAGGATATGCATCCTGATAGAACTCAGGCAGGTAGTTTGTATAAGGAGCCTCTTTACCTGCAAAACCTGCTGCGGATACAGCGAAGGTGTTGCCGTTTACGCCGTCACCGTCGGGATCACCGGTGGTGAAAGCATCCAGCATAGCTACATACTCTTCATAATTGGTAGGTACAGAAGTAATTCCTACATTGTCCAACCAAGTCTGCTTAACATAAGTAACACATCCGTTACCATGTGTAGCGGGCATACCAAACAGCTTACCATCAATTCTCAAGCTGTCAACAACACCGGTGCTACCGGCCTTAGCATCATGTCTTGCCTTCAAATCGGAAGAAGCATATGCGTCGGTCATATCCCACAGAACGCCTTCAGCTGCATAACCTGCATAATATGTAGAGGAAAGGATGATTACATCCGGCCAATCGCCGCCTGCGATGGTCTGACCTACTACATCATAATAAGCATCATGGTCGGGCTGAATTACATTAACCTTAATACCGGTCAGCTCAGTGTACTTGTTCCAGAATTCATCACCGTAGTTCTCCTTTGTAGGAACGGTACCGTCAATCATAACGGTGATAGATTCAGGCTTCTCAACTTCAGGTGCAGCAGGTGTCTCCTCAGAAGACTCTGCCTGGCTATTGGAAGTGGTATCCGATGAAGCGGGAGTGCTTGCAGGGGTATTATTATCGCTTCCACAGCCTGCCATTGCAGCTACCATTGCAGTAGCAAGGAACAATGAAACAAGTTTCTTTTTCATAAAAACCTCCTAAAAAATTGTTTTTCTTCACAAATGTAAGGGCTTACAAATGTGTTGACATAAACATAACATTCTACGCACTCTGATACAAGGTACAAAATTTGACAGAAGGGACAAAATTTGTTGCTCTCTTTTTGTAAGCCTTGATTTTCCTTGATTTTTCACTACTTTCCCATATTATTTTTTTTTGAGGTATGATATAATACTTTTACCGAATGATTCTGCTGACGCAGATGAACATTCACGAGTTTAGAGTTTGAATAAAGGACAATTCATATTATGAAAAACACGCGTTATGCAAAAGCAAATATTGTATCCTCATCTGACAGCAATAATAATGCCCGCGCTAAGAGCTTTCGACGCTTTTGTATTCTGTATACCTGCTTTCTGCTGATTATTTTAGGTCTGGCCATTTATACACATATAGTCTCAGCCAAAAGTACGGAAGAGAAATTCTGGACGCAGAACCATAATACCTTTGGCAGCCAGGTAGCTCTTTTAGACAACGCTCTCATTACCATCGACGCCTATTGCCGCCAGCTGACGCAGGATAATGCCTTTCTCAATTTGGCCAAAATGGAGGAGGCAAATCAGACCGGCTTTTATGTACAGGGCTATTCCTTTAAAAACAACATGTCATCTTCCCTGACTGCGTACCCCAATCTTCCTTTGACCGATTACTTTCTTTATCTGAGGAATACAGATTATGTGGCATCCATACGTTCCTTCCGCACTGCTGCTCTCTACTATGCCAAAGACTATCCGGGTGGCACCTCTTCCGATTATGAATATTGGAGAAACTGTGTTATCACCGCCGGTAACGGAACCATACATTTTTTTCCCGGCGCAGCTGCTAACAGAGCCGCAGATATTTATTTGTATTTGATAGATATGAATGAATTGACCTACCAGGATATCGCCGTAACTGCAGGTTTTAAATTTGACTATAACAAACTGAAATCTATGTTTGATGACAGTTTGTCCGAGAATAGCTGTCTCATCGTCTTAGATGACTCCGGGCAGCCCGTATTTTGTTTTGCCGAGGACGAAAACGGTCAGCCCACTGATATAGATTATGCAACGCTTTCCGACGAGCTCTCCAAGCTCAGTTTTAAAGATGATTTTTCAACCCTGAACTATCAATCCGAAAAAATGCATGTGACCAGAGTCAGTTCATCATTTAACAACTGGTGTTATTATATTTTGCAACCCGCCTCTATTGCTGCCCCGGCCTATACCTGGCTATATATCGTCATTTATATACTGGTTACAATAGGCGGTCTGTTTTTGGTATTTCTGCTGGCGCGTAATAGTATGCAGCCTATTATCGAGCTTGATGATAAGCTTCAGGATACCATTACTGACAGAGATCAGCTGCAGGAAAAAATAGATCAGCAAAAGCCAATGCTGCGCAGTTCATATGTGCGGCAGTTGCTCCTTGGAACTGTATCCACCAATCTGGAGGCAGACTATATCAAAGAGTTCCTGGAATTTCCAAAAGAAGAATTGAACTACAATGTTCTTTACATTGTAATATATAACAATGAAAATCATGAGGATTTTGGACAACTGCCTCCTCTCGATGACGAAAAAGCCTTTTCGATTGTTGTAGATGCTATGGGAAAATACTTGGGAGAAAATCCTTTGCTTTGGTACAGTACCGCGGAGCGAACCTGTGCCGTTCTGGTTTCCTGCAAGGCCAGTGAAGAAGACTCATTTATTATGAAAATGCAATCTTTGATTCTGAAGCTCCATGACTATCTGTTGGAACAGCATTCCATCTGGCTTTTTGCCGGTATCGGCTGTAATACAAATTCCCTCATGAATGTATGGGAATCCTTCCAGCAGGCACAGGAAGCGGTAAATTATGCCACCAAGAACTATATTTTCCTGCCTTATGAAATCATTGCGAAAGATTCCAATGCTTTCTATTATCCGGCGGAATTGTCCACGAAGCTGGTACATTTCATCACCTCCGGCAATCTGCCTCAGGTGTTGGAGCTGTTTAACCTGCTGCATCACGAAAATATTGAGGAGCGTTCCCTTCCCGTACATTTGCTGAAATATCTGATGTCCGATATTCGCAACACACTCCTAAAGGCGCGATTTGCTCTGCCGTCCACAACGGACAAGGCTGAGTTGGAGGCTTTGGACGCAAGATTTGACGAACATTTGTCCTTTAAGCTGTGTGAAGACATTGCCATCTCACTGACAAACATGTTCCAGATATCGGAAGAGGACACCTCTCTGGTCAGTACGATTGAAAAATATATTAAGGAAAATTACAGAGATCCTTCCTTGTGCCTGAATAAGATATCCGATGAATTTCACATATCGGAGACATATTTCTCCCATATGTTCAAAGAGAAAACAGGAACGAATTTCTCTACTTATCTGGAAAATGTAAGAATGCAGGAAGCTATGCGTCTCCTCAAAGAATCTGACAAGAATCTTTCTGAATTGTATCTGTTGGTGGGCTATAACAATGTAACCACTTTCAGAAGAGCCTTCAAGAAGACTTTCGGTGTTACCCCGAGCACCATCAGAGACAATCCATAAAAAAAGAAAACAGCGAAAATCTTCCTCATCATAAATGCAGGAAGGTTTCCGCTGTTTTTAAGTCTTCCGGTGTGGTTATCTTAATATTTCGATAAGAGCCTTCAGCCATTTTTACAGGGCAGTCCGCAAAAAGTTCCACCACCCCGGCATCGTCTGTGACTGAGATATTTTCCTTTCCTACTGCCTCTGCCTTCTCCCACAAACTTGCGTAAGCTCTTACAATCAGATCCGTGTCAAACACCTGCGGCGTCTGTACCGTCCATACTCTTCGTCTGTCGGGCGTAGAAACAGCAAAGCCGTTCTCATCCGCCAGTTTTACTGTGTCCTTGGAAGGAACTGCAGCCACACATGCATGATATATCTGCACTGCCTCAAAGGTATTACGTATGATTTCTTCTGTCAGGAAGGGTCTCGCACCGTCATGGATAAACACATAACCGTTTCTGTTTGGAAATCTTCGGCTCTCATCCTGCAAAACAGCAAGTCCTTTTCCAACAGATTCCCATCTCTCGCTCCCCCCCGGCACAACAGCATTTACCTTTCGAAAGCCGTATTTATCCACAATTTCTTTCCGCACATACGGAATATCTCTTTCTCCTGTAACCAGAATACAGTCATCAATGATTTCCGACTGCTCTACCGCCTGCAGCGAATACCATAACAGGGGCTTTCCGTCCAGCAGCATAAATTGTTTGGCGGTAGCACTCTTCATGCGGCTGCCACTCCCTGCTGCCAAAATAACGGCAGTACATCTCTTCTTCATCCTACTCCCCATTCCGAGAACGTTTCTTTCGAGGAACCGCAAGAGAAATCTGCGGATGCAATTTCTCTTGTCGGATTAAGGCTTATTTGTGACGCTCTCGGCACAAACAACCGTGAGAAAAATCAGCATGTCAATGTGATTTTTCTCACCACTCCCCCAACTTTAGGTTCGGCACGGCATTTAAGTCATATCCGTGTCGTACACCCTTTTGATATTCATAATAGCCCGCAACGCCTATCATGGCGGCATTGTCAGTACAATAAACCGGCGAAGGATAATAAAATTCTATTTTTCTCCTTGCACATTCCCGCTCAAAAGCCTCACGCAGAGAGGAATTGGATGCCACACCTCCGGCAATGGCAAATTTCCGGAATCCATATGCTTTCACTGCATGGAGGGAATGCTCCACCAGCACATCAATGACCGCTTTCTGAAAAGAAGCTGCCACGTCTGCCTGATTCACCTTCTCACCCTTCATCTGACAGGAATTCAGATAATTCAAGACAGCGGACTTCAGACCGCTAAAACTGAAATCATACTCGTTTTCTGCAACCTTTGCTCTGGGGAAAGGGATGGCATCCGGATTTCCCTCTCTGGATAGCTTATCAATCTTTGGACCTCCCGGATATCCCAGCCCGATAGCTCTCGCAACTTTGTCAAAGGCTTCTCCCGCTGCGTCGTCTCTGGTTCGACCGATAATCTCATACTCGCCGTAATCCCGCACGATTACCAGATGGGAATGGCCTCCGGAAGCGACAAGACACACAAAGGGAGGCTCCAGCTCTTTATGTTCAATATAGTTGGCACTGATATGTCCGCTGATATGGTGCACTCCCACCAGCGGAATTCCGGTTGCAAAGCTGATTGCCTTAGCCTCTGCCACACCTACCAGCAAAGCGCCAACCAGTCCCGGTCCATAGGTTACCGCAATGGCGGTGATATCCTGCAGCGTAACCTCCGCCTCCTTCAATGCCTGTTCAATCACCTGATTGATCTTCTCGATATGCTTTCTGGATGCAATTTCCGGCACCACGCCGCCAAACTGTGTATGTAATGCAATCTGTGTATAAATAATATTTGACAGCACCTCTCTGCCGTTTTTTACCACAGATGCTGCTGTCTCATCACAGGAACTCTCGATAGCAAGTATCAGGATATCCTCCTTATTGAACCGTTCCAAAATCTTTTCCTCCTAATCTTCTCCCGGATTCACCTTATCTGCCGATTCCCAGCCATATATTTTCCAATGTCTCTCTTCACCCCGCCGCAAGAGATACACACGGCCTTCCATCACGCTTTGACCTGTGCTTTCCTTTACCACATAGCCACAATAGATTCTGGCAAAGTCAAAGCCGTCCTGGGAAAAGAAATCTACATTTGTGCTGGACGCCACAGATATGCTGCTGATTCTTCGCTTGGCATCCTTAAATCTCTTCACATCTGTCTTCAGCTGCAATAGGTAATTATCCACCTCATTAATTGCCAGTAAATCACGGTCATAGAGTTCCCGAGCTTTCATGCCAAGCTGTTCCAGTTCTTCCTCTGTACATTCTTCATTGTAAAAACACTTTTCCAGCTCCGTGTAATACTTCACAACCTCTTTCACCGTGGCGGGATAATCCTTTGCCAAATCTCTGCTCAGGACCTGCTGTACAGGTGTCATGACAGACTCCTGCGCCTCAGTCTTGGCACGACCTGTCAAAAAGGCATAAAAACCCACCAGACCGACAATTACAAGTATAAGTACTATTGTCACTCCTACGGTGGACTTTTTCATATTTACATTACCTCATTTATTCTTCTTCAAAATTCAATTCTACGGTTCTTCCGTCTTTCGCCGCGTATGTGTTGGAAAAAATCTTTCTTACCTCGCCCAGATACTCCTCCGGATGTAACAGAGAAGGACTGTAGTGCGTCAGCCAAAGTTCGGGTACATTTGCTGCTCTGGCAATCTTAGCCGCCTCATACATAGTCATATGCTTATTTTCCTTTGCCTTGACCAGCTTGTCCGGCTCTCCGTACATGCCTTCCAATATCAGCAAATCAGAGTCGACCGCATTGTCCGTGATGGAATCCGCAGGTCTGGTATCCGTGCAATATGTCACCTTTAACCCTTTTCTCGACGCGCCCAACACCATGTCCGGAGTATAGATACGCCCTTCCTCTTCCACAATTTCCCCTTTCTGAAGCCTGTTCCAAAGCTTCAGGGGAATCTGTTGTTCCAGCGCACGCTCTTTGTCAAAGCGGCCTTTTCTGTCAACCACCAGACTATAACCATAGCATAACACACTATGATTTACCTTGAAAGCCTTTATTCGAAAACCGTCAAAAGAAAATTCCTGTTCATTTCCATCGATTTCCACACAATTCACTTCAAACGGCAGTTCGGGGGCAATGGTCCGCAAAGCGGAAACCGTTCTGTTCAGACCCTTGGGGCCAATCAGCAAAAGAGGTTCCGTCCGTTCCGCATTTCCCATGGTCAGAAGCATGCCCGGTAAACCGCTGATATGATCCGCATGATAATGGGTAAAGCAGATAATATCAATAGGTTTCGGACTCCAGCCTTTCTCCCGGAGAGCAATCTGCGTTCCCTCCCCACAGTCAACCAATATACTCTTTCCGTTATATCGAAGCATCAGTGCAGTGAGCCACCGATAGGGAAGCGGCATCATACCGCCCGTTCCCAACAAGCTTACATCCAGCATTCTTCCTCCTAGAGCAGCTCTGTGCTTTCGGTTGTCTCCACCGGCACACAAAACCGCGAAATCATTTCATCATAGCAATCCTCGCAAAGATCAAAACGATGTCTTGCCCCATCCCTGCGGCTGAAATAGCCAAAGCATACATCCGCGGAAATGCATCCTTCTTTCAGAATTCCGTTTTCAAGTTTCAATTCCTTTCCGCACCTGTTACATACCACGCGAATCGGCATCTGACTTTGTCCGCTTCCGTCCTGTCCGTTTTCGTATACTCGCATTCGAAATCTCTCCCTTTTGTATCAGAACGGGATTCCTCCCACATTACGCATCCCCTCTATTTTAGCAGAGCAGCGTCTGCGCAGCTGTGGTAATTGTTGTCATTGACGTCTCTTTTCCACATGATATTGGCATCCTCCACCGGTTTTTCGTAAAACCGGGGTCTGATTCCCTCAGAGACAAAACCGAATTTTTCATACACATGTATTGCTGCCCGGTTGCTTACCCGCACTTCCAGAGTAAAGGCTTCCACATGTTCTTCCCTGCCCCTGGATATCAATTCCCGCAACATGGCCTGCGCCACACCCATGCCCCGATAATCAGGCGCCACTACAACATTATCAATATTTGCCACATCGCAGATGTTGGTATAACCGCTGCAGCCTGCTATCTCTCCGTCCACCAGCGCAACCACATACCTGCAATAAGGATGAGACAGCAAATCCTGAAAATCCTTCTCCGACCAAGGCATGGAAAAGGATTCTGCCTCTATCCAGGCAAGCCTCGCCGTATCCTCCTGCTGCAGATTACGAATTGTTATGTTCATCCTGTTCCCTCTCAGCCTGACTCTTGCGCAGATACTCCGGCTGGTGAGACGCAGCATCCACCATTCTGCCCTGCGCATAATAAACAGCTCCCAATGCTGCAATACTCGCTGCCCTCTGTCTGTTGTTTCCGGCGGGAGCTATATGATAATCCACTTTCAATCTTTCCCTGAGCACAGACAGATAAACCGGCACACCGTCTCCCAGGAAAATGACTTTTCTGCCCAACGCGTTCAATTTTTCCGCAATTTCTCCGATATCCATAGGATTCTGAGGTATCACTGCCCGCATTTCAAAATCTTCCCCGTGGGGTACAAACTCGTAGGCTGCCGTGTACACCTGATTCCGCCTTGCATCCATCAGCGGGCAGACGAGTCTGTCCGTTCCCCACAAATTCCATGCCAGACCTTCCAGGGTAGGTACCTCCACTAAAGGCTTCTGCAAAGCCAGGCCCAAGCCTTTTGCCGTTGCCGATCCGATGCGCAGTCCGGTAAAGGAGCCGGGGCCGGAAGCAATGGCAATGGCATCCACGGTGTTCATGTCCAGTTCAATCATATTGCGAAGCTCGTCCAGCATTGGCAAAAGTGTCTGCGAATGTGTCTTTTTGTAATCCGTTGTATACTCTGCCAGTAGCAAATCGTTTTCCACAATTGCAACACTGGCTACCAGCCCCGAGCTGTCCAATCCTAATATTTTCATACTTTCTCTTCCTCAGAAACTCTTTTTACACTGACTCCAGCAAAATTCGGCGGTAATCAAATCCCTTTGCCGGGTTCTTTTCAATCGTCACCCTTCGATAATGCTCAGGCAGGATTTCTTCAATCAGATTGGCCCACTCTATCATAGACACACCCTGTCCGTAAAAGCAGTCCTCGTAACCTATTTCCTCCATCTCCTCCACATCTCCGATACGGTAGACATCAAAATGATAAAAGGGCAAACGCCCTTCCTCATAAATCTGGAGGATGGTAAAGGTCGGACTGTTAACCGGTTCTGTCAGTCCCAGACCGGCTGCAAAGCCCTGGGTAAACACTGTCTTTCCTACACCCAAATCGCCTATCAGAGTATAAACCTGTCCTGCTTTTGCCGCCTTTCCAAGGCTCCTTCCCAATTCGAAGGTATCCTCCGGACACTCGGCATACAGCGTCAGCGTCTTTTTCCTGTCAAGCTTTTCCTCGATTTCTTCTATATTATATATCTTCATTCTATCGCCTCATCAGCCGCGAATTTTTACTTTTGCAGGAGGCATATGAGTGGAAATCATCTCTATAACGGCTGCGCTCATGTCTCCCATTTGTTTTTTGGGAAAAATAGTGGCATTTATTTTCGATGTGTAGACAATAATACTTCTTCCGGTAGATACCGCTTTCACCATTTCCGTCCAGAGATACTGTACCGATTCCTCCCCCTGGGATATGGTAATTCCCTGCTCGTCCAGCATATAATGCAGAGGCTGCTGAAAGCTTGGGTTGCTCAGTATCTGCTGCTTGCTTCGGATAAACAACGTCCAGGGAAGATACAGCAAAATAATCAGACCAAACACCAAGTACAGCCATTGTCCTGTCATTGCCGCAAAGACAATCATCAAAGCACCAAAACAGCTGCCAACAACGCCCGCAGGGCTGTTATAAGAATGTCTCAGCATATAGTCATACAAATCCTTTGCTTCAATTTTTACGTCAAGTTCTATCATCACGTACTCCTTTTTACTTTGAAAAAGCACCTACAAAGTAGGTGCTTTATAGGAATTCCTTATCAAATTTTACATGAAAAGCAGGTAAATTGCAAGACCTATTTACTCATGCCGAAGGGCCTCAATCGGGCTCAACCGCGCCGCTTTTCTGGCAGGATAAATACCGAAGAAAAGTCCCACCGCCGAAGAGAACAGGCTGGCTCCCAGTACCGTGCCAAGCTCCACTCTCGCTGTAAAACCAATCAGTGAGCATATACCGTAGGCTCCTGCCACACCGATTGCAATACCGATAAGTCCTCCCAACAGCGTGATAATCGCGGATTCTGACAAAAATTGCAGCAGTATGGAGCCGGTTCTTGCTCCCAAAGACTTTCTGATTCCGATTTCCCTGGTTCGTTCCGTTACGGATACCAGCATAATATTCATGACACCGATTCCTCCGACCAGCAGAGAGATGGCTGCCACAAACACCACAAACACCGTAATATAGCTTAAAATCTGGTCCATTTGGCTCATATAGTCATTGAAATTATCCACGCTGATGGCATTTTTCCCGCGTACATTGTGGCGGTTTTCCATCAGTCTGACGACATCCTTTGCCACCTGTGTGGAATTCTCCGCACTGTCACTGATAATCAGCAGATCATTATTGGAAACATAAAATCCGTAATCAGAGGAAATCACCGACAAGGGTACTTCCATGTTAATGATGTCCGACATCATAAGCCCTGACAGCATAGATGCATTGTCCTGTCTGATTCCCACAATGGTAAACTCCTGTGTCACTCCGTACATGGTATAATCAAAGGTCATACCGATAACATTTGTAGTACCGAATAAAATCTTCGCACTGTTCTCGGTAATTACACAGACCCTGTTTCCCGAATAATAGTCGTTCTCCGTAAAATACCTTCCCTTTATGACAGGATCGTTGGAGGAATATTCCAGTCCGGGCATGCCGAAGGATGCCGTGGCACTGAATATCCCTTTTCTACCGGCAGCTGTACCGTTAAAACCCCACTTCGGTGTAACTGCTTTTACGTGAGGCACCTTCTCCAGGATTGCTTCCACATCCTCATCCGTAAATTCCACACTGATTCCCTCATCATTGTCTCCGTAGGAATAAATATACAACTGCCCTCCCGCCATACTGTTTAACTCACTGTTGATACCTCCTTTGACACCGTTTCCGATAGAAATAATCATAATCACGGAAGAAATACCGATAATAATGCCGAGCATGGTCAAGAAGGAACGCCCTTTGTTGCTCTTGATATTCATCAGGGCTATCTTAATATATTCCCATATCTGTGTCATACACATCACTCCTTATTGACCTACGGTAATGCTCATCGGCATTTCATCCCCGTCCGCTGTCTCCGAAGCCATATCCGGCACCACTGTAACCGCCATCCCCTCCTCCAGGTCGGAAGATGAGGTCAATATAATTGCATCCTGTTCTGTAATACCTTCCAGCACTTCCGTGTATATGTCGGTTGATATACCGCAGACAATCGGCTTTCTGACCACAATGCCGTTCTCCGCCACATACAGGAAATCGCCTTCCTTGTCGGCATTGATAGCTTCCACGGGAATCAGCAACGCATTTTCCGTCTTATCTGTGTAAATCATAATCTTGGCATCCATACCCAGAATTATCTTGTCATCTGCGTTGAGAATCTGAATCTCCGCACCAACCATAGGTGTGTTGGATTCGTTGCGCACTGCCATTCTGTCTATTTTGCTGACTTCTCCTTCATATTTTTGTCCGGAAACAGTTATCTCTGCCTTTTGTCCCACCTCCAGTTTTTCCACATCGTACTTGGATGCGTAAAAGGACACCTTAACATTTTCACTACTCTCCAGCGTCATCAGCTGCATTCCCGCGGTGACACCTGCACCGGGTACTGCGTTGCTTTCCGTGATAATTCCGTCAAACTCCGCGGTGATTCCGGCACCGGCCTTTGCATAATCTTCCTCTGCCTCCGCATAAGCAATATCTGCCAGCTCTTTGTCAGCCTCCTGTTGTGCCTTGTCATAGGAGGTTAAAATCCCGGCTTCGCTGGAACTTTTCTGTGCTTCCATCTGAGTCTTGTATGCTTCACATTCCGAAAGAGACTTCTGTACCTTTGCGATTTCCGCCTGCGTATTTGCAATATAGTCGGAGGAAGAAGCCACCTGCTGCAAATAGCTGTTTCTGGAAAGCTGACTGCTGACCTCACGATACTCGTCACTGTCAGGGCTCAAGGTTTTTAATTTTTCGGACAAATTATAGTTTTCTGCTGCCAGTGCATTTGCAGTGTCCCGCTGATTCTTATCCAAACCGTTCTGCAGATTGGCTAAATATGCCTCGTAGTCAGTAATCTGCTGTTTTAATACTCCCAGATTATGATTAGCCTCATTCAACTTTGCCTGGTTTTGGGCACTTTGTGAATAGACGCCCTCATACACTGCTGTACTCCTCGCCAACTGAAGTGATGACTGCTTCAACATTTTTTCCATTTCTTCCATATCGTAACCAATCAACAACTCCCCTGCTTTTACCGCATCGCCTGCCTCAGCATTCACGCTTCCGATTGTACCGCTTACGGGAGCAAAAATAACCTTCACCTCACCGCTCTCCACAGTTCCGCTTGTGCTGACAGTATCCTGTAAATCCCCTCTGGTCGGTAAAACCGTGGTAACAACAGCTGCTGCCGCTCCGGCACGGCTTCCGAATACCACCTTTAAGATAATCAGCGCAACGACAATAACCGCTATTATAATGAACCCCTTTTTATGCTTTCTTTTTTTACGGGGTCTCTTTTCAGCTCCCATCTGCTCTTCTGTATTTACCTTATCTTTCTTCATTTTCTTCTCCTCCTGTCGATGCGATGGCTTCGGAATCACTCTCTATCCGTCCGTCCTTAATTTTTATAACACGTTTTGCCTGTGCTGCTATATCATTGTCATGGGTAATCAGAATCACCGTTCTGCCTTCCCCGTGAAGTTCTTTTAGAATTTCCAGAATTTCCTGCGTGGAATGAGAATCCAGGTTGCCTGTGGGTTCATCGGCCAAAATCACGGGAGGTGCCTGAGCGATGGCTCTTGCAATAGCCACCCGTTGCTGCTGTCCTCCTGACATCTCCGCAGGCTTGTGATCCATGCGGTGTCCCAACCCTACCTTTTCCAATGCAATCCTGGAAAGCTCCAGACGCTTTGACCTGCCAACTCCTCTATATATCAATGGTAACTCCACATTTTCCAGTGCCGTAAGATTCGGTATCAGATTAAAACCCTGAAAGATAAATCCGATTTCCCGGTTTCTGATATCCGACAGTTCATCGTCATCCAGTTCCGAAACGTTCTGCCCGTGCAGCATATATGTACCGCTGCTGGGTACATCAAGACATCCCAGCATATTCATCAGTGTAGACTTTCCGCTGCCGGAATGTCCGATAATTGCTACAAACTCTCCTTCATCAATTGTCACACTTACATGGTCCAGTGCCCGCACTTCATTTTCACCGGGATTATATATCTTGCACATATCCCGTATTTCCACCAATGCGCTCATTCATGCCCTCCTCTGCATCAAGCCCTTACAGCATATTATTTTCAGTAATGTTTTATCCCGTCATGTCTGTGTCGCTGTATTCCCAGTTTTCTGTGTTATTGTATTGTTGTACTATTTGCATAATACACTAATCATTTTAATATGTCAAGTTCTTTCAATGAAAATATTAGCAGATATTTCTTCATTAATTCGGAAGATATTTCTAAAGATTTTCTGCAGAAAAAAAGAAGAACCTCTTATGAAGTTCTTCTTCCAAAATTAGTTCCGTTTTTTCAAACAGAGAAACCAAATAAAAGTTCACGGTGCCATGATTACACCTTATTTTCTGTGCCCGGTTTTAATAATTGGACTTAATGGTTTATATACCAGAAGCGTAATCAGGGACACGCTGGCACCTTTAATCAGATTCAGAGGGGCCACACAGGCAATTACAAAGCTGACAATACTTCCCTCCGTCACCAGAGGATTAATTGCACTTCCCATAGCTAACAGGTCCTCCATCGGCATATGAAACATAGTAGCAAAAGCAGGGAGAAGATATATTGCATTGAATGCTGTTCCGAAAACTGTCATGCACAGTGTACCAATCACACAGCCCAAAACTGCACTCTTTTTATTCTTATGAAAAGTATAAATAACAGATGCAGGCAGGACAAAGCTGCAACCTATCACAAAGTTTGCCAAATCTCCCACAAATGCGGTGCTGGTTCCCTTAATACACAGCTTCAAAAGGATTTTGATAAACTCCATCATGACACCGGCAGAGGGGCCAAAGGCAAATGTTCCTATTAAGATAGGCAGTTCGCTGAAATCCAGCTTATAAAATCCGGGAGCGAAGGGTAATGGGAAATCAAAGAGATGCAAGACCATGGCTATGGCCGAGAACATACCAATCATCGCCACCTTTCTGGTGCTAAAAATTGGTTCATTGATGCCGTTCTTTTTCTGTGCAGCCTTTTCCAAAAAGAGTGCCGCCACAAAAAGAGCAATAATAATGGCAAAGAAGCTCAGGACATATGTAGCGTTTTTCGCTACTTCGGTAAACAAATCGTTCATTTTACTTTTCCTCCTTATTTTTGGTCGGAAAATTCTTCGCAAAAAGGCCCCGGGCAAAAACTACCCGGGGCATATAACGCATTGTTTTAATCCGCCGCACTGCCTACGCCGGGCGACTGACCAAACTTTCTTCTTTCATCCAGACTTTACTGTTGGTCCCGGACTTTCACCGAGTCAGCCATGACAGTTGAGCCCTTACTGCCTGATGCAACAGCTGCTCTTCTGTCAAGGGTCGCGGACTTTACCGCCAGTAGGGAATTACACCCAACCCCGAAGAATTTTCTTATTTTGTTTACCTGTGTAGAATAGCACGAATGCTTTCCGATTGCAAGCGGTTTATGAATTAATTTACTGCGCTACCGCATTCCCTGTATACAACTGATAGTATTTGCCCTTCTGCTCAATCAACTGATCGTGGGTACCCTTTTCGATGATTCTGCCCTGTTCCAGTACAATGATACAGTCGCTGTTCTTAACCGTAGAAAGCCTGTGGGCGATAACAAAATTGGTACGTCCCTTCATCAAAGCATCCATACCCTGCTGTACCAGCTTCTCCGTTCTGGTATCGATAGAGCTGGTCGCCTCGTCCAGAATCAATACCGGAGGATCGGCAATGGCTGCTCTCGCAATAGCCAACAGCTGTCTCTGCCCCTGGCTCAGGTTTGCTCCGTCACCATGAAGCATGGTATTGTATCCGTCAGGCAATCTGCGTATAAATCCGTCTGCATTTGCAAGCTTTGCCGCTTTGATGACCTCCTCGTCCGTTGCATCCAGCTTTCCGTATCGGATATTTTCCATAACCGTGCCGGTAAATAAATGCGTATCCTGCAATACAATTCCCAGCGAACGTCTCAGATCGTTTTTCTTAATCTTATTAATATTGATGCCATCATAACGGATTTTACCGTCCTGTATATCGTAAAAACGGTTAATCAGATTGGTAATGGTAGTCTTTCCCGCTCCGGTAGCACCGACAAAAGCTATCTTCTGTCCCGGTTTTGCGTAGAGCTCAATGTCGTGCAGAATCATTTTCTCGTCCGTATAACCGAAGTCTACATGTTCAAACACCACGTCCCCCTGTAACTCCCGGTAGGTGGTGGTACCTTCTGCCTTATGGTAATGCTTCCATGCCCAAAGTCCCGTTCTTTCTTTACTTTCGCTCAACTCACCTCTGTCATTCTTTACGGCATTGACAAGCTCAACATATCCCTCATCCAGCTCCGGGGTTTCATCCATCAACTTAAAAATTCTGTCCGCACCGGCCAATGCCATGATGATGCTGTTGAACTGCTGGCTGACCTGGTTTATCGGCATACTGAAGGATTTGTTCAATGTCAGAAAGCTGGCAAGGGCACCGATTGTCAGTCCCGATATACCTGTGATTGCCAGGATACCGCCGAACACCGCACATACTACATAGCTTAAGTTGCCAAGCTGTGCATTGACAGGTCCCATAATGTTGGCAAACAGGTTCGCACGGCAGGCACTGTCGCAGAGCTGATCGTTTAATTCATTAAAGGTCTGAAGGCTCTCTTCCTCATGACAGAAAACCTTTACAACCTTCTGTCCGGTCATGGTTTCCTCGATACAGCCGTTGAGCTTACCGAGGTCACGCTGCTGTGCCATAAAGAAGCGGCTGCTCTGGGAACCGATTTTCTTCACCGCAACCAACATAACCCCAACCATCAGCAATGTAATCAATGTCAGAGGCACATCCAACACAAACATGGATACCAGCACACTTACTATGGTAATGGCACTGTTCAAAAACTGTGGTATACTCTGACTGATCATCTGGCGCATGGTGTCAATATCATTCGTATACATGGACATGATGTCGCCGTGAGCATGGGTATCAAAATACTTAATCGGCAGCTTTTCCATTTTTTCAAACATATCGTTTCTGAGCTTCATCATGGTTCCCTGCGTCACAAAAATCATTATTCTTGACTGCATAAAGGAAGCGATAACGCCCAACCCATAGAAGCATGCCACTCTGCCGATTGCCCCTGCCAAAGGTCCGAAATCAGGATTCTGATGTCCCATCAGAGGTACAATATATTCATCAATCAAAGTTCTCATAAACAGGGTTCCCTGGAGTGATGAAAAAACCGTAGTAACGATACAGATAACTACTACAATCCACTGAACAGCATAATCCTTGAAGGTGTAACCCAACATTCTTTTCAGCAGTCTGCCGGGATGCTCCAGCTTCGGTCTCGGACCTCTTGGTCCACGGGGTCCGGGGCCTTGATTTACCTTAGGTTTTCTCTCTTCTGCCATGATTACATACCTCCTTTCTCATCAAAGTCACCGCTTCCGCTTGTCTGAGATTCATAGACATCACGGTAAATCTCATTGCTTGCAAGCAATTCCTCATGTGTTCCGAAGCCATTAATCTGTCCTTCGTTCATCACAATAATTCTGTCAGCATGCTCTACACTGGAAATACGTTGCGCAATAATCAGTTTGGTTGTTCCCGGTATTTCTTCCGCAAAGGCTTTTCTGATTTTTGCGTCTGTGGCGGTATCCACCGCACTGGTAGAATCGTCTAAAATCAGTATTTTCGGCTTCTTTAGCAGGGCTCTGGCAATGCAAAGCCTCTGCTTTTGTCCGCCGGATACGTTTGTACCGCCCTGTTCTATAAAGGTATGATAGCCATCCGGCATCTTCTGAATAAACTCATCGGCACAGGCCAGCTCACAGGCACGCTTACACTGCTCCTCAGTCGCCTCCTTATCGCCCCAACGAAGATTCTCCAGAATTGTTCCCGAGAAGAGCACATTATTCTGGAGCACTACAGCAACCTGGTTTCGCAAAGCTTCCATATCATAATCACGTACATCCACACCACCCACTTTAAGGGTTCCTCCCGTGACGTCGTACAGTCTGCTGATCAGGTTCACCAGGCTGGACTTTGCACTTCCCGTTCCACCGATAATACCGATTGTCTCGCCGGGCTTGATATCCAGATTAATATTCTTCAGGACAGGTGTATCCGCATCCTTTCTGTAACTGAAAAAGACATGGTCAAATGTAATACTGCCGTCTGCCACCTCAAAAACAGGGTTCTCCGGATTGGCAAGATCGGGCTTTTCATTTAACACCTCGCAAATACGTCTTGCACTTGCTGCCGACATGGTCATCATGACAAAAATCATGGACAGCATCATCAGATTCATCAGAATATTCATGCAATAAGTCAAAAGGCTCATCAGCTGTCCTGTAGTCAATTCATTCTGCACCACCATATGCGCACCCATCCAGCTGATTAGCAGAATACAAAAATACACGGTGAAGTTCATCACAGGTGAATTCCATGCGACAATTCCCTCTGCCTTGCAGAAAATCTTATAGATATTGCTGCTTGCCTTCGTAAACTTTTCGTTCTCGTAATCCTCTCGGACATAAGCCTTTACCACCCGAATAGCAGACACATTCTCCTGTACACTCTCATTTAAATCATCATACTTGGGAAAAGCCTGATTAAAATGCTTTGTCGCATTGCCCACGATGATTGCAAGAATGCAGCCCAAAATAATTACCGCCACCAGATAAACACTGGCAAGTCTGGGACTGATATAGAAGGACATAACCATGGCACAGATTAAGCTCACCGGTGCACGCATGCACATTCTAAGAAGCATCTGATATGCATTCTGCACATTGGTCACATCTGTAGTCAGTCTCGTTACAAGACCGGAGGTACTGAATTTGTCAATATTGGAAAAACTGAAGGTCTGTATGTTTTCATACATAGCCTTCCTCAAGTTTCTCGCAAATCCCGTGGATGCCTTCGCACCGAAAACGCCTCCTCCGATACCGAAGCAAAGGCTTAGGATTGCTGTCAGAACCATCAATGCCCCGACAATATAAATATGTTTCATGTTTCCCGCATTGACACCGTCATCAATAATGGATGCCATCAAAAGCGGAATGATTGTCTCCATGATAACCTCGGCTATCATGAAAATGGGAGTCAAAATAGAATCTTTTTTGAATTCCTTAATCTGAGCTCCAAGTGTTTTCAGCATAACTGCACTTCCTTTCTCTATTTCTGCTCTATTTCTGCTTTTTCGCTTTTCTATTCAGCCTGCTCTCGTTCTTTATTTAAAGTTCTGCTGTCCTGAACCCGATTGTCGTACTCCTCGCACAGCTGTTCCAGATTTTTCATAATGACTCCAAGATATCTGTTCAACTCAGATACCTCTTTATCCGTCAACCCCTTCAGCATCCGTTCATCCATCATCTTCATATGTGCTTCCACCAGTGCATGATTTGTTGCTGCTTCCTCCGTCATAAAAATACGTTTCAGCCTCGCATCCTTATCCTGACTTTTGCGCACAATCATCCCGTTCTTTTCCATGACCTGCAGTGTATTTGTGGCAGTAGCCCTGGAAATACGAAATTCCTTTTCAATGTCACGCTGATAAACAGGCTGTTCCCCATGATGATACAGATATCCGAGAATACCGCCCTGAAGTTGCGACCCGGGTGCTATATTACATTTTGGTCCTGTTTTCCATATCACTGTTTTGATTTGATTGTGAATCATGCGCAGCGTAAAGGAAATTCTTCTCTCTTCCTCCATACTTCCTCACATTCTGCTGACAAGTCAGCTTGAATCAGGGAAAACCCGGCAAGCTCCCTGTTATTTCTTTCTGCAAGCAAAAAGTTAGCGCACTAACTTAATTGTTAGCACGCTAACTTTATCATTTTCTCATATAGATGTCAATATGATTCTTTATCAATTTACAAAGCTTTTAGATTTACGGATTGTCCTTATGGTTCAGTTTCATCGTCAGGGAAATACGTTTCTTTGCAACATCAACGGACAACACCTGCACCTCAACGATATCCCCCACGCTGACTGCTTCAAGAGGATGCTTAATATATCGGTCCGTTATCTGGGAAATGTGTACCAGGCCGTCCTGATGCACTCCGATATCCACAAATACGCCAAAATCAATGACGTTCCTTACCGTTCCCTTTAAAATCATACCGGGCTTCAAATCCTTCATATCCAATACATCGCTTCGCAAAATCGGCTTGGGCATATCATCTCTGGGATCTCTGGCCGGCTTCTCCAGTTCCTTTAAAATATCGCTGAGTGTAATCTCACCGATGCCAAGTTCCTCTGCGAGAAGCTTTTTATTCTGAATTTTTTTCTCTAAGCCGGATACAACCGTCGCTGTTTCTGTTGTCTGCTGTTTTCCGTTCAAACTGTTGACCGTACCGGTTTTCCCCTTACCGGCATTGCTGTCACCTTCCAGCACCATTCCGCCCATAGCTGCCGCAAGAGCCTTGCCCATAGCTGTATTGGTATTACGTACCTGCACTGTTTTCTGCTTCTTTTGCGCACCTAACGCAGCTGCCGCATTATCTGTCACTTTTCCGGCTGTCACAGCTGTCTTTTTCCCTGCTGCCTTTTCTGCCGCCGCCTTCTTTTGAGCAACCCGCACATCCTCCATAGTCATACCCAGCCTGTCTAACAGCTTTTCTGCTGCCTCATAAGACTCGGGATGGACGCTTGTGGCATCCAGCGGATTCTCTCCGTCCAGGATTCTCATAAAGCCCGCGCACTGCTCATATGCTTTGGGACCAAGCTTCGCCACCTTCAGGAGCTGCTTCCTGTTCGTGAAACGGCCGTTTGTCTCCCGATAATCCACGATATTCTTTGCGATGGTCTTATTGATGCCCGAAACATACTCCAGAAGAGATACAGAAGCGGTATTCAGATCAACACCAACCTTATTTACACTATCCTCCACTACCCCGTTTAAGGCTTCGCTGAGCTTTTTCTGATTCATATCATGCTGATACTGCCCAACGCCGATAGACTTCGGGTCAATCTTTACAAGCTCTGCAAGGGGATCCTGTAAACGCCTTGCAATGGATGCCGCACTTCTCTGCCCCACATCAAAATTAGGAAATTCCTCTGTTGCAAGCTTGCTGGCAGAATAGACACTGGCTCCCGCTTCGTTGACAATCACATACTGTACAGGTCTGTCAAGCTCTTTCAGAAGTTCGACTATTACCTGCTCCGACTCCCGGGATGCAGTACCGTTTCCGACAGATATTAAATCAACATTATATTTTTTGATAAGCTTCTTTAATTCAGCTTTGGATTCCTCTACTTTATTCTGGGGTGCCGTAGGATAAATCACTTTGGTATCAAGCACCTTTCCCGTAGGGTCCACTACCGCCAGCTTACATCCGGTACGGAATGCCGGATCCCAACCCAAAACCACCTTTCCTGCAATGGGAGGCTGCAGCAAAAGCTGCTCCAGATTCTTTCCAAACACAGCAATGGCGCCATCCTCGGCTTTCTCCGTCAGGTCATTTCTGATTTCTCTTTCAATAGCAGGCGCTATCAAACGCTCATAGCTGTCCTCGATTACCTCGCTCAGCACAGGAGTGGTATATTCGTTTTCCGATGTAATTGTTTTCTTGGCCAGATACTGTAAAATACGTTCCTCCGGGGCATTGACCTTTACGGTCAGCATCTTTTCCGCCTCACCGCGATTCAACGCCAGAACCCTGTGTCCGGCAATTTTCTTTACCGGCTCCTCAAAATTATAGTACATTTCATAGACGCTCTGTACCTTTTCATCCTTGGCAGTTCCGGTGATAGCACCTTCCTCTGCGGTCAGCTCACGGATATAGCTTCTGTAATCCGCATTATCGGAAATGCTTTCCGCAATGATATCCTTTGCTCCCTGCAATGCCTCCTCCGGGGTTTTCACACGCTTGTCCTCTTCCACGTCCTCCCCAGTCACATATTTTGCAGCTTCTTCCAACACTGGAACTGTTGCAGCCTGAGCCAAAATATATTCAGCCAGTCCCTCCAGCCCCTTTTCCTTTGCCACACTTGCCCTTGTCTTTCTCTTGGGGCGATAAGGGCGGTACAAATCCTCCACTACCACAAGCGTCTCCGCCGCAAGTATCTTTTCCTTCAATTCCTCTGTCAGCTTGCCCTGTTCCTCAATACTACTCAGAACCTGTTCCTTCTTCTCCTCCAAGTTGCGGAGATAGATAAGACGCTCGTGAAGATTTCTCAGCTGCTCATCATTCAGGGAACCCGTCACTTCTTTTCTGTAACGGGAAATAAATGGGATGGTATTTCCTTCGTCAATCAGCTTGACTGCAGCCTCAACCTGCCATTTTTCCACCTTCAGTTCTTCTTTGATTTTGAGTATAATATCCATAAACCACTCCATACCTTTCGTTTCATTATCCGTCCGGGCGGATTAACACCTGTCTACCATTATACTGAAAATTTGAGCGAACTGCAACCAAAGAGAATCAATTGCTGTCTTTTATGTTTTTCATACTTATTTCATTTGTAAACCTTTGAAAACAGTGGTAAACTATAGGTAAGCAGCTAAAGACTTTCAAGGAGCATACGGAATGGACAACAGAAATGATCAGGACAATCGTGAGAGTTGGGAAAACCCTCGCGATAACTGGAACAAATGGCAGGAAGAACAGGAGAAGAAGAACTGGGATCACTGGAACAGCAATGCATCCAACAGCAGCTATTACAATCAACCAACTCATAAACCCTACGACCAGGGATTTTCCATTGCTTCCCTGATTTTAGGATTGCTCTCCCTGACCCTGGGCTGCTGCGGCATTTCAATTCCGCTCGGCGCTCTGGGCATTTTATTCGCCATGCTCTGCTACCGCAAAGGCAGGTCCATGAACAGCAACGCACGTATGGGGCTGTATTTATCTGTATTCGGACTTGTCTACGGCATTGTAATGATTATTTATACAATTTTTGTACAGCTTCCCGCCATGTTGCAGAATCCCGCTTATGTCAATCAAATGAACCAGCTTTATCAGATGCTTTTTGGCATGGATTTTGAAGAGTTCATGCAAATGTACTACGGAAGCAGCATATAAGGAGGTGGGTTATTATGTCAACTTTCTCTGTAACTCAGACGGGGCTTTCCAACTACGGCCCTAACAACAACGGATATTCTATCGGAAACCGGAAAGAATCAGGACAGGACTTCCTCGCCGCAACGCAGAAGGAAGAAGAGGAAAAAGAACGCATGGGGTTTAAAAACCCCACGGGAATTAAAGATCCTCTCGAATCCAAGGACCCCATGAAATCCAAGGAAGAATGTGAAACCTGTAAGAAGAGGAAATACCAGGACGGCTCCGACGAAATGGTATCCTTTAAAAGTGCTGCACATATTTCGCCTGAAAGTGCCGCAGCAAGAGTACGTGCCCATGAGCAGGAACATGTTTCCAATGCATATAAAAAGGCAGCCACCGACAACGGCAAGGTAATATCCGCCTCTGTCTCCATTCATACGGCAATATGTCCCGAGTGCGGGCGCACTTATGTATCCGGAGGCACAACACATACCCAGATTAAGTACTACAACGAAGATAATCCTTATCAAAAAGACCTGAAACTGGCCGATCAGGCCAAATACAGCGGTATGAATGCAGATTACTCGCTGTAAGTTTCTATTGTGAGCTTCCAACAACAATTACCGGAAAGGCATACTATCCTTTATGAAACAATATATGATGCGTTACGAAATAAAAAATAAAGCAAAAGACAAGCTGATGGGAAAATACAGCATCCTGATTTTGGGCTCTTTCCTTTTTAGCCTGATGAATGCTGCTGTGCTGTTTATCTTTGCATTTCCCTATATAACCTCCGTCATGGCATCTGCATTCACAGGAGCCGGTCTTAATACTTCAGCCTTCCGATTCTATCAGGCCGGCACGTTTGTAACGCAGATTCTTTCCGGCTTCCTCAGATTCGGAATCGCTTATCTCTGTCTGAACATCGTCTGCGGCAACACATATTCCTACAAAGATGTTTTCTTTGGTTTTCGCAGAGAAAATCTGTTAAAGACATTGATTCTCTCTGCTGCGTCTGTTCTGACCGATACAATTTGTCTGACTCCCTGGCAATATTTTGCCGCATCCTATCTGGAAACCCGGGATACGCTTCAGCTTGTTATCACGGTACTTGCACTGATTATCGGCGTTTGTATCTACATTCCCGTGGGACTTGCACTAAATCTCACATATTACCTTCTTTTGGACTTTCCGGAAAAAGGGGCAACCGAAATTATCAAAGACAGCTTCCGCGTCATCAAGGGGCATCGCAAGCGGTTCTTTCTTTTACAGTGCAGCTTTCTGCCTTTATACCTGCTTTGCCAATTATCTTTCGGTATCGGCTTCCTATGGCTGAGTCCTTATATGTACATGACCTTTGTCCTGTTTTATCTTGATTTGATGAACCCCGGAGAGAGAAATGCCTGATGCAATGCTATAGGCTTTGCATCCAGCAACCAGTATTTGTGCCGTCAGCGCCTTTACGGTATCCTCCACCCGAAAAATGATAACACCGGTGGAGCACTCCTACAGCATACAAACAAACCGTACGTTACAAGACCCACCTGCCGAAAACCCCGCAGTAAAAATCTGCGGGGTTACTCATATCTCTAATTTTCTGTTACATTATCCTTTGTATTAATCCACTTTAAATATCCATTGATAAACGGATCCAAGGCTCCGTCCAAAACGGCGTCTGCATTACCTGTCTCCACATCGGTTCTCAAATCTTTCACCAGCTTGTATGGCTGCAATACATAAGAGCGTATCTGATTGCCCCAGCCGATTTCCTTGACTTCACCGCGGATATCAGAAAGCTTCTCCACATTAGCCTCCTGTTTTAACAGGTACAGCTTTGCTTTCAGCATCTGCATTGCCTTATCCTTATTTTGGAACTGGCTTCTTTCATTCTGGCACTGAACCACGGTTCCTGTGGGAATATGCGTGATACGGATAGCGGATGAAGTTTTATTGATATGCTGTCCGCCGGCACCGCTGCTTCGGTAAGTATCGATGCGCAAATCCTTTTCATCTATTTCCACATCCAAATCCTCTTCAATATCCGGCATCACATCCAGAGATACAAAGGAGGTCTGGCGTTTACCCTGAGCATTAAAAGGGGAAATCCGTACCAGTCTGTGTACACCCTTTTCGGATTTCAGATAGCCGTATGCGTTGAGACCATTGACCTGAAAAGTCACTGACTTAATACCGGCCTCATCACCGTCCAGATAGTCCAATACTTCCACTTCAAAGCCCTTGCGCTCCGCCCATCTGGTATACATACGGTAAAGCATACTGCACCAGTCACAGCTTTCTGTACCGCCTGCTCCCGCGTTAAGCTTTAATATTGCATTGTTTTTATCGTATTCTCCCGACAAAAGGGTTCCGATACGCAATTCCTCGAAGGTAGCGATAAAGCTGTCCAGCTCCTGCCGGATTTCAGCTACCATGGAATCATCGTTTTCCTCATAGCCCATTTCAATCAGGGTCAGGATATCGTCGTACTGTGTAAACAGACTGTTACATTCCTCCACGGTATCCTTTAAGTTCTTTAATTCTTTCATCTTTGCATTGGAGCGGTCAGGATCATCCCAAAATCCGGGAGCTTCCATTTCCATCTCCAGCTCTTCTATTCGCTTTGACTTGTTCGCCAGGTCAAAGTGAATCCCTCACTTCCGCCAAAGGTGTTTCGTAAGTCAGAATTTCTGTTTTCATCTGGTCCAATTCAACCACTTTGCGTCACCTACTTTCTATTATTCTATTTACATATCTTATTACGCCTTACGTCCGCAACACTGCTTATACTTCTTGCCGCTACCGCAGGGGCAGGGATCGTTGGGATAAATTTTGGCATTTTCGCGCTTTACGGGTCCTCTGGGTGCACTGTCATCCTTATTGGTGCCTGTCACCTTTGCCACCTGTTCACGCTCCACCTTCTGCTCTACCTTGATATGGAACAGAAGCCGTACAGTCTCTTCCTTAATGTTCTGTATCATTTCATCAAACATCTGATAGCCGCTGGACTTATACTCTACCAGAGGATCTCTCTGTCCGTATGCCTGCAGGCCGATACCCTGACGCAGCTGCTCCATGTCATCGATATGATCCATCCACTTTCTGTCAATCACCTTCAACAGGATGACACGCTCCAGCTCACGGATACCCTCAGGATCGGGGAATTCGGCTTCCTTGCTCTCATAGAGCTTTACTGCCTCCTCCTTCAGCTGCTGCTTCAGGCTGTTCTTCTTAGGTTTCTTCACCCTGGCTGCCGTCACGGGCTCCAACGGGATGGTGGGAATCAAGAGAGTATTCAACTCATTGAAATTCCACTCCTCCACCTCAGCATCATCATTGATACTGATATCTACACAGTTCTCCGCAATATCCGTAATCATCTTGTAGATGAAATCCCGCATACTTTCCCCGTTCAATACACGGCGGCGCTCTTCATAGATAATCTCTCTCTGCTCGCTCATAACGCGGTCGTATTCCAGCAGATTTTTACGGATACCGAAGTTATTGTTTTCAATCTTCTTCTGAGCAGACTCGATGGCATTTGTCAATGCCTTATGTTCAATCTCCTGTCCTTCCGGAACGCCCATGGCATTAAACATGGAAATCAGCCGTTCGGAACCGAACAGTCTCATCAAATCATCCTGCAGGGAGATATAAAACTTGGATTCTCCGGGGTCTCCCTGACGTCCGGAACGTCCGCGCAGCTGATTGTCGATACGTCTGGATTCATGACGCTCGGTACCGATAATCTTCAATCCGCCTGCTGCTCTGGCTTCCTCATCCAGCTTGATATCCGTACCACGGCCTGCCATATTGGTGGCAATGGTTACTGCACCGTGCACACCGGCATCCGCCACGATTTCAGCCTCAAGTTCATGAAACTTCGCATTCAGTACTTTGTGCTGGATGCCCCGCTTTGACAGCATCCGGCTCAGTTCTTCACTGGCTTCGATGGTAATCGTACCTACCAAGACAGGCTGTCCCTTGGCGTGAGCCTCCTCCACCGCTGCCACAATGGCATTGAGTTTTTCTGCTTTGGTCTTATATACCGCGTCCTGCAAATCCTTACGAATTACGGGACGATTGGTGGGAATCTCCACAACATCCATTCCGTAAATTTCACGGAATTCCTTTTCCTCGGTAAGTGCCGTACCTGTCATACCACACTTCTTCTCAAACAAATTGAAGAAATTCTGGAATGTGATGGAAGCAAGAGTTTTGCTCTCTCTCTTTACCTTTACATGCTCTTTGGCTTCGATGGCCTGATGCAGACCGTCGGAGTAACGCCGTCCCGGCATGATACGTCCGGTAAATTCATCTACAATCAGTACCTGGTCATCCTTCACTACATAGTCCTGATCACGGAACATCAGATTGTGCGCTCTCAGGGCAAGGATAATGGTATGTTGAATCTCCAGATTTTCGGGGTCTGCAAAGTTATCGATGTGAAAAAACTGCTCCACCTTTTTTACGCCGGCCTCTGTCAGATTGATGACCTTATCCTTCTCGTTTACAATAAAGTCTCCTGTCTCCTCCTGCACCACGCCCATGATGGCATCCATCTTGGACAACTGCTGCATATCGGCACCTCTCTGCATACGGCGGGCCAACAGGTCACACATTTCATAAAGAGCAGTAGACTTTCCGCTCTGTCCGGAAATAATCAGAGGGGTTCTCGCCTCATCAATCAGCACAGAGTCCACTTCGTCGATGATACAGAAATGTAAATCTCTAAGTACAAGCTGCTCCTTGTAAATGACCATGTTGTCACGGAGATAATCAAAACCCAGTTCATTGTTGGTTACATAAGTAATATCACAATTATATGCCTTTTGACGTTCCTCGCTGGTCATGCTGTTCAATACCACACCCACAGACAGCCCCAGGAACTCGTGTACCTGTCCCATCCACTCAGCATCACGCTTTGCCAGATAGTCGTTGACGGTGACAATATGCACGCCTTTTCCCTCCAGCGCATTCAGATAAGCCGGAGCGGTTGATACCAGAGTCTTACCTTCACCGGTACGCATCTCAGCGATACGCCCCTGATGAAGAATAATGCCACCAATCAGCTGTACGCGATAATGCTCCATGTTCAGGACACGTTTTGCCGCCTCTCTGACTGTTGCAAAAGCCTCGGGGAGCAAATCATCCAGAGTCTCTCCCTCTGCCAGTCTCTTCTTGTATTCAGCGGTTTTTGCCTTCAGTTCCTCATCGGAAAGGGCCTGCATGGCAGGCCGCAGCTCTTCGATTTTGTCAACTAAAGGCATTATCCTCTTCAGTTCTCTTTCACTGTGTGTACCGAATATCTTGTCTATTACTTTCACGAAATATCCATACCTTTCCGTAATCTGCAGATTTTCATGATACCTGCAAACACTATCTTCCTAAAATACAGCGTCTGCATACCGACGCTAACGTTTATTGTATCAGAATTTGAACGCAGATTCAACACTTTGGTTTCCATTACCCATTAACATTTTGTGAATTCCCTGTAAATATTTGACATACATCGACAGGAATTCTATAATTTTT
>JALEIR010000042.1 GCA_022769665.1 Lachnospiraceae bacterium
ACGCTTGTACCGTTTCCTTTCCGCTCCACACCGCTGGAGGTACAGGCCACGTCATATTTGGCAGCATCGGTCAGGATGCCCAGTTTATCCATCAGCGACATTTCATTTCCCGTTGTAAGATGCTCCATGTTTTTCTCCTTAGTCAGAACATTTGTTCTATTTCTAAAGTAGCACATATGTTCTTATTTTGCAAGTGAAAATACAAAGTTTAGATTCTGTTTGAGAGCGCACTGTTCATGACATGGCTGAACTGTTACCAATATAAAAAAACAGCTTGCAAAATGTTGAAAAAAGCGGTTAAATGAGATAGGAAAATTGTATGAAAGGCCGGTTATTAAATATGTCAAATTTATCGTTGCCCAAAAACTATAAATCTGAGCTGAATCTCTACGATACTCAGATTGCTATCAAAACAGTAAAAGATTTCTTCCAGACGCTCTTGGCTGAGCGGCTTCATCTTCTGCGCGTGTCCGCTCCCCTTTTCGTGGATCCCGAGTCCGGTTTGAACGACAATTTAAACGGTGTGGAACGCCCTGTTACCTTTGACATAAAGTGTCAGGGCGGCAGAGAAGGAGAAATTGTTCAGTCCCTTGCCAAATGGAAGCGCTATGCACTGAAAAAGTACGGATTCTCAGTGGGAGAAGGTCTCTACACAGATAGGAGTGCCATTCGAAGGGATGAAGAAACCGACAATACTCATTCTATCTATGTAGACCAGTGGGATTGGGAAAAAATAATCTCAAAAGAGGACCGTAACCTCGAAACATTGAAGGATACCGTCAGAACCGTATATAAGGTTCTGCGTAAAACTGAAAAATATATGTCCATCCACTATGATTACATAGAAGAAATCCTGCCGCATGACATTTTCTTTATTACCACCGCCGAGCTGGAGGAAATGTTCCCGGATTATACTCCCAAGGAGAGAGAGTATTACATTGCCAAGGCAAAAGGTGCCGTATGTATCATGCAAATCGGCGATGTTTTGGAAAACGGCGAACCCCATGACGGCCGTGCACCGGATTATGACGACTGGTCATTGAATGCCGACATTATTGTATATTACCCGGTTTTGGACATTGCCCTGGAACTGTCCAGCATGGGCATCCGAGTTGATGAAAAAGCCTTGAAAGAACAGTTGGAAAAGGCCGGCTGCCCCGAGCGTGCAGAACTGCCTTTCCATAAAGCAGTACTGAACGGCGAACTGCCCTACACCATCGGCGGAGGTATCGGTCAGTCTCGTATCTGTATGTTTTTCCTCAGGAAAGCGCATATTGGCGAAGTACAATGTTCCCTGTGGCCGGAAGATGTCATGGAGGAAGCAAATAAAAAGGGCCTGCAGCTGTTGTAAGCTGCAAGCCCTTTTTTTCAGAATTAACGATAGACTGCGAATTTCTCATTACGGAAAGTCAGTTCGTAATGATTATTCTCCATAAATTCAGCTAAAAGTATCATTTTTCTGTCAGACAAAAACTTTTGAATTTCCTTTTCTTCCAACTGAAGGGTCTCCAACGCTTCCCTGCCTCCGCTCAAATACTCCACACACTTATTCTCCAGAATAATAACGGGTGTTTCTCCATTCAAAGCTTCCATATCCTCTGCCATTGCTTCATAGCTGTAGGAATCTAAATCACTCCAGGGATTAAATGCCGAAGGCATCTGTAAATAATAGGATAATGAAGGAATATATCCGTACAGGATTACCTCCTGCCCCTGCAATTCATTTTCTTTCACATACTCAGTGAGCTCCGTCATCCAGGCGGCCTTTTCCTCCGACATCTTCATATTTTTCAAAATTTCATTGTTCTCCACCTGTGCACCGACATTCTGAACTCCCGTTGCCTCCGCAAAAGCGAATTCTGCGCCGAAACAGCCGAACTGGAAAAAGCACATCAGAAGAAAAGCCGCCAAAATACATTTTACCGGGAATGGTTCTATAATAACACATGCTATTTTCTTTTTGCCCACATATCGGATAAAACGCAGGCTCTCCCACAAAGTATACGGGGCAGCCACAAACAGATTGTTCAGACTGGGATAGACACCGTTATTACTTCCCAGGGAAGTAAGCAGAATCACTAAAATCACCATCCCGCTGATCAGCTTTTCTTCCCTTCCGCATGCCGGATGGAAAATGCGGACAGCAGCAATCAGCATGGTCAGCATCAAAAACAGGATGCCCGGACGCAACATGGCACCGTATGAATAGAACTCAAATGAGCAGAATTTTCCGCTCCTGTACAACCAAAACAGCATGGCAGCTCCCAACATAACTCCCCAGGCGTAGATTGCAAATGTGAAAATCCCGGCAACGGTTGCATTCTTTAAAGCTTTCTGTTTGACAAAGGCAAACAGTGCAGCTACCATCATTCCCACGACAGCAATAACACCGATTCGCAACACCCAGTAAAGATTTTCCACATAGGTGTATATCATTTTCATGACCATGGACGTCGCCTTGTAATCCGTAGCATTGTCTGTCATGGAAAAAAGCCTCGTGATTCCGGCGATGTATTCTCCGATTCCGTACCGGATATGAATATAGCCCAGCAAGGCAACCAAAGATGCAACATATCCCAACAGGCACCAGCCGGTATGCCAGACGGTTCTTTTCCAGAATCCGGCACCTTGTCCCGCCACATCTTTTGTGGCTGATTTCTCCGCCGAAGCCGCCCGGTATTTCTTCCCACGTTTTTCTTCTCGGGCACATATAAAGTCATAGGCCCACACAGCAAAAATCATTGCCATCTCCGGAAGATTGGAAAAGCGAACCAGCACGTTGGCTCCGAGACAAACTCCTGCCCCAATCAGACAGCCCTTTCTTTCTTCGGTCAGCCCCAGGTACAACAAAATCACGCAGCCTAAAAACAGTACATAGGTCACATAATTATAGAGCAATGCGGTAGGACACCAGCACAAACTGACCGCTATCATTTCTCCGAGAAAAACGAGCCATGGCTGCATTTTCAGCTTGCGGGTGCAAAACCAATATTCCATCAATGCAAGCAGACTGACAAAAAGCCCTGTATAGACATTCATTCCCACCAGACTTCCCGCATTGGGCAGCTTTGTCAGCAAATTACCCACAACATTTGACAGGTATGTGGAAAAGAGCCACATGGGATCCATATGCTCCGTTCCCATATAAGTAAAATTGGCATAATTATAGCCTGTATCCCACAAATCAAGCCCCCAGGTCACATGGCGCAAAGGATAAAATGCCAGAATGACCACAAAAAGCCCCTCTGCCATATTTATGAGACTTTTGGAACGTATGCCTTCGTTCCTTACCTTGTCCTTACTCTGCATATTTTTCTTCTATCCTTTCGCCTTTTCCTCTCCATCCTTCCGCTCTGTAAACACTCTGTCCGCCGCTGCAATTTTCTCCGTCAGCCTTTGATAACAGCCAAATCTGCTTAATACACAATGTATTCCTTTCATCAGCCCCGCTCTTGCCATATCCACCAGGATACCGCAGACAAATACACAAACCACTGCCGTCAGGGTCCGGAGAATCAACGTTGTCACCGCTTCCGGGCAGCTCACTCTCAAGCCCCACGTTTTCGACGCCCCCAGCCATTTCTGCCAGGTATACCGCAGTCCCAGGTTTTCGTGAAGCAGATAAACTCCCAGCGTATGAGGTGCAATTTTATTAATGACATGCGATATTTTTTCATTAACGTGCAATCTGCTAAAAGCTGCAAACAGTCCTACTGCCGCCAGGAACGGTAAAATATGATTGTACTCCATGCACATTCCCACCATTCTTCCCAGACTGCCCGTGCGAAGATACACTGCTCTTAATCCTAATGTACCTCCAAACGCAAGCAGACAACATCCTATATAAAGCAATATTCCCCTGCCTCTTTTTTCCAAAAACGGCACTCCGAATCTGCGGACATAAGCAGCTGCCAGAAACACACACAGATACCAGAGACAGTCATATCCCTTTGCATCCATTTCCAACCGGAAAGGCAAAACACTTTTTATCACACAAAATACCGTAAACAACGCTCCCACAGCAATCTGCATCTGCTGCTTTGTCATTTTTCTTGCCGCAAGATCAACAAACGGCAACAACAGATACAGGAAAATATATGCTGTCATAAACCAGTAATGCCCCATTGACACAGGAAATAGCAGCGTAAGAAAATAATGGGTATCCACCGGCGTCTCGGCTACCACCCCTGTCAATGCCCCCAACACTCCGAAGACCACTGAGTACATCCAAAGCTGGAGCCAAAGCTGCAAAAGGCGGCTGAGCTTAAAATGCGAAGTACACAGGAAATATCCGCTGATAAACATATAAACATTGACTGCTACAATGCAGAAGGCTTCCAAAAGCCACGCTGCCACGCCTGTGCAGTCCATACATTCTCCTGTCAAATCAGGCAGTAACCCGCCTTTTCCCAGATAATGCAGCACCACCACCATCATCATTGCCACACATCGAAGCAGCTCTAAATTCGCCATACGCTTCTTTTCCGCCATAGCTTCCTCCCAGTCGCCGATATATCCGTTCGACGCCAACACAATGTATGTTCCCATATATCACACAACATGAGTATATCAAAATAACCGAAAATAAACAACTTAACATTTTATGTATAGCTTTATTCCAATAGCAAACTTATGTTGGTCTTAAGTAGTATTAAGCGAAAAGTTGCAAAAGGTACCGTTTTGGTATAACATCAAGATTGCCGGTGAGAACAATCTGTTCTCACTGTGCCATACCAATCTCAAAACAGCGTTTACGACTATACCGAAACGGAAAGGCATAAATTCATGAAAACAATTGCTGTAATTGAAGACGATACCTATATCAGCGAATTGCTGACAGAGAGTCTGAATACTGAGGGCTACCGCGTCATCCGGGCATGGTCAGGAACAGAAGCACTGCTTCTTCTGGAAAAAGAACAGCCCGATTTGATTTTGCTGGATTTAATGCTCCCCGGATTGTCCGGAGAGCAGATTCTTCCGCGTATTAAGAAGACACCCGTTATCATTATCAGTGCAAAGACTGATATTGATGAAAAAGTAAATCTGCTATTGGAAGGTGCCGCCGATTATATAACAAAACCTTTTGAAATGAAAGAGCTTCTCGCCAGAATTACAGTTCAACTGCGCCGAAGCACCGTAAATCGTTTTTCTTTCCTATCTGCCGGTAACTTAAAGCTGAATACAGATACCCGTGAACTACTGGTAAATGAAATCCCCGTTCATCTGACAAGGACAGAATTTGCACTGTTAAAAAAGCTGATGCTGAACCGGGGATATCCGGTGTCAAAATCTGCCCTGTTGGAGGATATCAGCGCGGATACCCCCGACTGTACGGAAAGCTCTCTGAAAATACATATCAGCAACCTTCGTAAAAAACTGAAAGATGCTGATAACAGAGAGTATATAGAATCTGTCTGGGGCATCGGTTTTCGCCTGAAGGCGGATTGACAGAAACCGGAATTTTCCCATTCACCGCATACACAAAATCTGAACTCTTTCTTTACGTTTCTCTTAACCGTTTTCTTAACCCATCACTGCTATCATGACCTTAACCGTAAAGCGGAACACATAAACGCCACTTAATGTGGCAGAATGAGAGGCAAAACATGGAATATGTACTGACAACAACCGCACTGCAGAAAAAGTACGGTAGCTTTACCGCCCTGAACAATGTGTCCATGCACATTCCGAAGGGCTCCATCTATGGATTTGTGGGAAGAAACGGCGCAGGAAAGACAACACTGATTCGTCTGATTTGCGGACTCCAGTTTCCCACTGCCGGCGAATACGCGCTCTTTGGTCGGAAAAATACCGAAAAGGATATTTCCAAAAGCCGCAAACGAATGGGATCTGTGGTTGAGACACCGTCAATCTATCTGGATATGACTGCCGAGGATAATCTGAAAGAACAATACCGCATTCTGGGATTGCCCTCCTTTGAAACAATTCCTGATCTTCTGAATCTGGTAGGCTTAAGTAATACCGGAAAGAAAAAGGCCAAAAATTTTTCCCTGGGTATGCGCCAACGCCTGGGTATTGCTGTTGCTCTTGCCGGCAATCCCGATTTTCTGGTGTTGGATGAACCTGCAAACGGCCTGGATCCTCAAGGTATCATCGAAATTCGAGAGCTCATTCTGAAGTTGAACAGGGAACACGGAATTACCGTCCTGATTTCCAGTCATATCCTGGATGAGCTTTCCCGGCTGGCTACCCATTACGGCTTTATTGATAAGGGAACAATTTTACGTGAAATCAGCGCTGAGGAATTGGAAAACGCATGTCGGAAATGCCTTTGTGTCACCGTATCCGACATTCGGACTCTCTGTACGGTACTGGATGAAAAATCAATAAAGTATTATGTTTCATCCGACAACAGTGCTGAGATTTATGATGCGATTACGGTGACGGAGCTGGTGGAAGCACTCTCTGCCAGAGGCTGTATCCTCTCTGCCATCCGCGAGAGAGAAGAAGGTCTGGAAAACTACTATATGAATCTGATCGGAGGAAATGAAAATGAATAAACTGTTATCTGCCGGCTTCTCCCGGCTATGGAAAAACAAAGTCTTTTGGATTGGAATCCTACTGATGTCTGGCATGCTCATCTTTGTACTTGTATCGAATTACAGGGATATGATGCGCTACAGTGAAGAAGCCCGCGTAGGTTATATACCGGACACTTTTCTACCGGGCTGTTTCATGTTTATCGGATGTTTCACCTCGGTTTTCGCTGCACTGTTTCTCGGAACAGAGTATAGTGACGGTACAATCCGCAACAAGCTTGTAGTGGGACACAGCCGCATCAGCGTATATCTTTCCTGTCTGATACTTTGCATTGTCTCCTCACTGCTGGTATGTTTCGCTGCCACTCTTGTCACCTTCCTTGCAGGAATTCCCCTGTTCGGACTTCCCCTATACCCTACCGTCATGCTGCAGAAATTCGGTATCGGTATTCTGATGGTGACTGCATTTTCCGGTATCTTCACCCTTCCGGTCATGCTGATCCACAATAAATCCATTTCTTCCGTGGTATGTATCATCGGATTCTTTATCTTGGTCTTCCTATCCATATACATTATGCAACGATTGGAAGCCCCGGAATTCATTGATTCCAGCTTTGTGATGAGTGTAGACGGAGAAATCATTCCGGGAGACCCCTTCCCCAATCCTTCCTATCTGCGTGGCACAACTCGGTCTGTCTATGAATTTTTTGCAGACTTTCTGCCCACGTCACAAAGCTTTCGTATTGTTCAAAGCGGAGCACTTCCGCACCCCTGGCGGTTCTGCGCCTACTCTTCTCTGACTACGGTTGTCAGTACTCTGGTTGGGACTCTTCTGTTTCGTAAAAAAGATATAAAATAGAGAAGTATAGTCTTCTCGTATTTGACTTATTCGGTCAATTCATATGACTGTTTTGTCGTGGAGGTATATATTAAATTATGGTTTACTTTTTGTGTGTCATATTGAGTGTCATAACTATTATTTTGAGTGCCAGGCTCTACCTTTTTCAGAAAAGTCTGATAGAGATAAACGAGGGACTTACAGAAATCATAGGTCAAAATATTGACACCAATGCTCTTTTGACCGTCTCCTCCGGAAACCGGCAAATTCGCAGACTTGCCCTGCAGCTGAACAGGCAGCTTGCAGCGCTGCGCAAAGAACATTTGCGATATGAAAACGGAGACAGAGAACTGAAAGAAGCCATCACAAATATCTCCCACGACTTACGCACTCCCCTTACAGCAATATGCGGTTATCTGGATTTACTGCAAAAAGAATTCGAATTTGTGCCCTCTGATACTGCTCAAAACCGGTATGACAGAGGAGTACCTTCAAAAGCACTCCGTTATCTGGAAATTATCCGCAACCGCACCGAAGCCATGAAGCAATTGACAGCTGAACTGTTCCGCTACTCTGTGGCACTTTCCGAAAAAGAGACTCGGCCTGTAACCCTTTCCCTGAACAAGGTACTGGAGGAATGCCTGATTTCCTTTTATGCAGAGCTGGAACAGCGTAGCATTACACCTGTTATAAAAACACCTGAAGAAACTGTGCTGCGCACACTGGATGCCTTTTCCTTGAAGAGAATTTTTAACAATATCATCAGTAATGCCGTTAAATACAGTGACGGAGATCTACGCGTTGAACTGGCATCCGATGGGGTCATCACCTTCTCCAACAAAACGGACCGGCTGACTCCCGTCACCACAGCACAGCTTTTTGACCGTTTTTTTACCGTGGAAACAATAACCGCTTCACCTTCTGATATCTGTGCAGAAAACGCTGTGCAAAAACCTGACTATGGGGTTGAAAGCTCCACCGGTCTGGGACTGTCCATTGCCAAACTTCTGACTGAGCGCATGGGTGGCTTCATAGGTGCTGAATATAAAGACGGAGAACTGCACATTACGGTGCAGTTCCCCTGACTTTTCCTGTTTTTCCCACTCTTTTGTTTAGCCCGGTTGCCTCAACCTACTATTCGTGTATTCACGTTGTGTCCCCTCTTATCGACACCTGACTTCCACGTCACCGCTGCCGGTCTGCACATTTACTTTGCATTCGCCACTTCCAACAGTTATACTGCCGCAGGTAGCCTGATAAAACTCTCCGCCTGCTCCGTAAACAGTACATTCCCCGCTTCCCACGGTTGCATGAACTTCCGCGCCTCCGATTCCTGTCAAATCCAGCTCGGCATCACCGCTGCCGGTGGTTACGCTGATCCGTCTTACACCGTTCTCCGCTTTCATCTCCACATCACCGCTGCCGGTTTTGATGACACACTCCTCCATACTTCCCCGAAGCTCCATATCGCCGCTGCCGGTTCCGGCCGTCAGGCTTCCCACAGCAAAATTTACGGCTTCCACATCACCGCTGCCGGTCTGTAAGCGCATTGCTTCGGCCCGGAATCCTGTCAAATCGATGTCTCCGCTGGCTGTATGTAAGGATGCCTTTCCGCTCTCCAGATTATATAGCTTCATATCCCCGCTGGTAGTTTTCAGTTCCATCTGATTTGCTTTGATTTCTCCTGCTTCCAAATCCCCGCTCATTGTTCCTGCTTCCAGCACCGAAATTCCGTCAGGTATGCGAACCGACAACTGAATATCTCCGCTATACTGATTCACTGTATCATAAGATAGAATGGTTTTTCCGAAAAGTATAATCTTCTTTGCACCTTCACGTCGGCCTACATCCTTTATTCCGGCATGAAACACATTGTTCTCATCATATTGATAAAACTGATACCTTTGCTGTAACTGTGTGTCTCCGTCGTTATGATAGTCAACATGAATACAGCCATCGTCGGATTTCCCGATTATGACATCCGCTACCAGGCCCTCAATTACAATTCCTCTGAAATTTCCTTCATAGGTACCGTTTTTTTCATCGGCATTCTCTGTAATCTGAATTTCCTGTTTCAAATCTTCTTCGGGCAATTCCTGGATCATGTCCTCAATACTACCGAGCTCCTCAATAATCTCATCCTCAGTTTTTCCTGCTGCCAGGCCTTCCGCAAAATGCTGCTCGTAGTCCTCCATAATATCCTTCTGTAATTCCATATTAAAGCTTTCCAGCTTATGTTTTAAGGCATCCAAATACTCTGTTCTTGTCATGGCTCTCCTCCTTTAATACCGCTTAGCGGTGAATTTTCCTGTCTTATATCCGTTATGACCAATACATCCTTTTAATTCTGCATCAAATTGTTTACCGCCCGGATGAAGTCTTCCCATTCCTGTTTTAGCGCATCCTGATACTTGATTCCTTTATCTGTCAGCCTGTAATATTTCCTGGCCGGTCCGGATTCCGATTCCACAAGATAGGTCGTCACATAGTCGTCATCCTTCAGTTTTCGTAAAATAGGATACAATGTTCCTCCGGCAATAGACATTTCCACGGAAATCCGCTCGGTCAGTTCATAGCCGTACTTGTCACCCCGGACAAGCTGTGAAAGGACACAAAGCTCTAAGGCACCTTTTTTAAACTGTGTATTCATCGTACATCCCCTTTCCCTTATGCTTTATCTTTTAACACACCGATAATATGTCCAGAATCCCTGAAAGAAAGTGTTCATAATCATGTACATTTCATCATCTCCTTTTTCCTATTCTCCTTTGATGAGATGATTGTATCACATGCTATTATATATTGCAATATACTATTTAAAAAAATGTACTATTTAAATATAAAATACAAAAAAGGGAACCCTGTCTGCCGGATGACAGACGGGATTCCCTCTATTGGTTTAAGTTTTAACACTACTGCACCACCAGGTTCGAGTATCCCATCAGGCTCTCATCTACAGCTCTGGCTGCTTCCCTGCCTTCCCGGATTGCCCATACCACCAGAGACTGCCCTCTATGCATATCTCCGGTCACAAACACATTTTCCCGGCTGGTCTGGTACTTCCCTGATTCTGTCTTCACATTGGTACGTTCGTTCAGCTCTACACCAAATGCATCGGCAATATAACTCTGTGTGCCCAGGAAACCGGCGGCAATCAAAACAATATCTGCAGGGAGTTCCTGTTCACTGCCGGCTACCTCCTTCATATTCATTCGCCCGGTGGCGGCATCCTTCTCCCATGCAAGCTTTACAATCTTTACCGCTTTCAGATTTCCGTTCTTATCCTTAATAAACTCTTTCACCGTAGACTCGTAAATACGGGGATCCTGTCCGTATACGGCAATGGCCTCCTCCTGACCGTAATCTGTTTTGCAAATCTTCGGCCATTCGGGCCATGGATTGTTCGCTGCCCGCTTGTCGGGAGCCTTGGGCATCATCTCAATCTGTGTTACACTCCTTGCACCATGGCGGATAGAAGTTCCCACACAATCGTTTCCTGTGTCTCCACCACCGATAATGACTACATGCTTATCCTTTGTATCAACATATTTCTTATCCTCAAATCCGGAATCCAACAAGCTTTTTGTATTTGCTTTCAAAAAATCTACCGCAAAGTATATTCCCTTGGCATCTCTTCCGGGGGCTTTAATATCTCTGGGATTGGAAGCTCCGCAGGCAAGTATAACCCGGTCAAACTCCCGAAGCAGCTTGTCTGCTTTCATATCTTTTCCCACATCTACGCCCGTCACAAAGGTAACGCCCTCTTCTTCCATGATTTCCCGTTTTCTGTCCACAATCTGCTTTTCCAGCTTCATATTGGGTATTCCGTACATCAACAGTCCGCCGATACGATCCGAGCGCTCAAAAACCGTGACGGAATGTCCTCTCTTGTTCAACTGGTCGGCTGCTGCCAAACCGGAGGGACCGCTGCCCACAATGGCAATATTCTTTCCCGTACGCACTTTGGGCGGGTTGGCTGACGCATACCCTTCCGCATAGGCATTTTCGATAATGGCGTATTCGTTTTCTTTTGTTGACACCGGGTCTCCGTTCAATCCACAGGTACATGCCGCCTCACACAGTGCCGGACAGACTCTGGAGGTAAACTCAGGAAAATTGTTGGTTTTTTTCAGCCTGTTATATGCCTGCTCCCAGTTTCCCGTATATACCAAATCATTCCACTCCGGAACCAGATTGTGCAGCGGACAGCCGCTTGCCATCCCGCAAATCATCATTCCGGACTGGCAAAAGGGTACTCCGCATTCCATACAGCGGGCGCCTTGAAGCTGCTGTTGTTCTTTCGGCAAATGCTCATGAAATTCATTGAAGTGCTTAATACGCTTCTTCGGGTCCTGGGCTTTGCTGACTTCTCTTCTATATTCCATAAATCCGGTAGGTTTTCCCATCTTTCATCATCCTCCTACTATTATCATTCTGCCATGCCGACATGCTCGCAGCACCGCTGCCCGCTGTCGCGGCGTTCGCCGTATGCGCTCTCCTCCGTATATGCACTTTTGTAAGCAGGCTTACAACGTGCAATACGAAGTAGAGCGCGCATGGCTCATCGTTCGCGCATGTTCGCGTAAAACGCCTCTATCTGTGCCTGCTCCGCACTCAAGCCCTTTTCCTCCATCTGCACAATCGTCTTTAGCACTCTCTCATAGTCATGAGGAATGATCTTTTTGAACTTAGGCAGATATTCACCGAAATTATCAAGAATTTTCTTTCCCTTTTCGGAATTTGTCAGAGCCACATGCTCCTGAATCATTGCTTTCAGTTCCAGCACATCATATTTTGAGGTAATCTCTCCGGAAGAAACCATTTCCTTATTCAAACGCTTATACAGGTCATTGCCTTCATCCAGTACATATGCAATGCCGCCGCTCATACCCGCTGCAAAGTTCTTACCCGTGGGGCCCAGCACAACCACCCTTCCGCCGGTCATATACTCACAGCCGTGGTCTCCAACGCCTTCCACTACCGCACTGGCACCGGAGTTGCGGACGCAAAATCTCTCACCCGCCACACCATTGATAAATGCTTTACCGCTGGTTGCTCCGTAAAGTGCCACGTTTCCGATGATGATGTTCTCGGATGCATCAAAGGTACTGCCGGCAGGCGGATAGACAATCAGTTTACCGCCGGAGAGACCTTTTCCGAAATAATCGTTGGAATCACCTACCAGCTCCAGGGTCAATCCCTTGGGAATAAAGGCTCCGAAGGACTGTCCGCCGGCTCCCTTACAGAGAACATGGTAGGTATCCTCCTCCACATTATCACCCAGCTTTTTGGTAATCTCGCTTCCCAGAATCGTACCCAGGCTTCGGTCTGTGTTGGACACGTCCACTTCAATACTCCTCTTTTGTCCCGCATCAATGGCTTTCTGAAGCTGCTTTACCAGTACCCGCTCGTCAAGCGTTTTTTCCAGTTCAAAATCATAGACCTGTTTGGGGTCAAAGGTGCATTTCACCTTGCTTCCCTCATAAGGATTGGAAAGAATCTGGGTCAGGTCGATTTCCTGCTGCCTCTCGTTCAGATTTTCCTTTACTTTCAACAAATCGGTTCGTCCAACCAGCTCGTCAACGGTGCGGACACCCAGGGCTGCCATGTACTCTCTCAGCTCCTCGGCAATAAATCTCATGAAGTTCTCAACATATTCCGGCTTTCCCTTGAAATTCTTTCTTAGCTCCGGATTCTGGGTAGCTACACCCACCGGGCAAGTATCCAGATTACATACTCTCATCATGACACAGCCCATGGTTACCAGCGGAGCTGTCGCAAATCCGAATTCCTCGGCACCCAGAATTGCCGCAATCGCCACATCACGTCCGCTCATGAGCTTTCCGTCCGTCTCTATACGAACCTTGTTTCTCAAGCCGTTCATAATCAGTGTCTGATGTGTCTCCGCCAGGCCAAGCTCCCATGGAAGTCCCGCATTATGAATGGAATTTCTGGGTGCTGCTCCCGTACCTCCGTCATATCCGGATACCAGAATAACCTGTGCCCCCGCTTTGGCAACACCCGCTGCGACGGTTCCCACGCCTGCTTCCGAAACCAGCTTTACGGAAATCCGGGCATCCTTATTGGCATTCTTTAAGTCGTAAATCAGTTGCGCCAAATCCTCGATGGAATAAATATCGTGATGAGGAGGCGGTGAAATCAGGGACACACCGGGTGTGGAATGTCTGGTCTTGGCAATCCAGGGATATACCTTTCCTCCGGGCAAATGTCCGCCCTCGCCGGGCTTTGCGCCCTGCGCCATCTTAATCTGAATTTCCTTGGCACTGACAAGATAACGGCTGGTAACACCGAATCTTCCGCTGGCAACCTGCTTGATGGCAGAGCAGCGATCCAGTCCGTCGGGACCTACCGTCAGTCTTTCCAAGTCCTCGCCGCCCTCTCCGGAATTGCTCTTTCCGTGCAGTCTGTTCATGGCAATTGCCATGGTCTCGTGAGCTTCCTTGGAAATAGAACCGTAGGACATGGCTCCGGTTTTAAATCTGGTGACAATGGTCTCTACCGGCTCAACTTCCTCCAGCGGTACACCCTTTTTGGGATAATTAAAGTCCATCAATCCCCTAAGATTCCTGATAGAATTTTCATCATTCACCATGGCGGTATACTGCTTGAACATCTGATAGTCGCCCCGTCTGGTAGACTCCTGCAGCATGTGAATTGTAGCAGGATTGTAAAGATGTTCGTCTCCGCCGCTTCTCATTTTATGGTGCCCCGGGCTGTCCAGTGTCAGGTCATTACCCAATCCCAGCGGGTCAAAGGCCATAGAGTGCAGCTCATCCACCTGTCTCTCGATATCCTTTAAGGTAATACCACCCACACGACACACCGTATTGCTGAAATATTTGCTGATGACATCCTTATCAATACCGATTGCCTCAAAAATCTGAGAACCCTGATAGGACTGAATTGTGCTGATACCCATTTTGGATGCAATCTTCACAATGCCGTGCAACACCGCATTGTTGTAATCATTCACCGCTGCGTAATAGTCCTTATCCAACATATGATTGTCAATCAGTTCTTTAATGGAATCCTGTGCAAGATAAGGATTGATTGCACAGGCCCCGTACCCCAGAAGAGTTGCAAAATGATGCACTTCTCTTGGCTCTCCCGACTCCAGAATCAAAGCCACACGGGTTCTCTTCTTGGTGCGCACCAGATATTGGTTCAAAGCGGACACCGCAAGCAGGGAAGGTATGGGTACATGGTTCTCGTCCACACCCCGGTCAGATAGAATCAAAATATTCACACCGTCTCTGTAAGCACGGTCAACCTCCACGAAAAGTCTGTCAATGGCCCGTTCCAGACTGGTGTTCTTATAATAAGTAATGGGAACCACCTCAACCTTGAAGCCCTCCGCTTTCATATTCTTTATCTTCAGCAAATCCGTATTGGTCAAAATCGGGTTATTGACTCTCAAAACATTACAATTCTTGGGCGTTTCCTGTAAAATATTACCCTCGGTTCCGATGTAAACCGTAGTAGATGTAACAATCTCCTCGCGAATGGCATCAATGGGCGGGTTCGTCACCTGTGCAAACAGCTGCTTGAAATAATGAAACAGCGGATGATAAGTCTTGCTCAACACCGGCAGCGGTGTATCCACACCCATAGCGGCAATGGCCTCTGAACCGTTCTTTGCCATAGGCAGGATGCTTGCCTTCAATTCGTCATAGGTATATCCAAAGGCCTTCTGCATCCTCTGACGCTCCTCGTATGAATACTCAGGCACCCTCTGGTTGGGAATGGTTAAATCCTTCAAAAAGACAAGATTATTGTCAAGCCACTCGCCGTAGGGCTGTGCGGAGGCGTACTTTTCCTTCAGCTCCTCATCGGAAATTACCTTGCCCTGCACCGTATCCACCAAAAGCATCTTACCGGGGCGCAGTCTCTCCTTTACCTTAATCTTTGTGGGATCGATGTCCAGCACACCCACCTCAGAGGAGAGAATCAGGGTATCATCCTCCGTAATCATGTAGCGGGAAGGGCGAAGGCCGTTTCTGTCCAGTACCGCTCCCATGATATCTCCGTCGGAGAACAAAATGGAAGCCGGGCCGTCCCAAGGCTCCATCATGGTCGCATAATATTGGTAAAAATCTCTCTTGGTCTGTGACATTGCCTTGTCATTTGCCCAAGGCTCCGGAATGGCAATCATCACCGCCAGGGGCAAATCCATACCGCTCATTACCAAAAATTCCAGGGTATTGTCCAACATGGCGGAGTCGGAACCGGTCTTATTGATTGCGGGAAGGACCTTATGCATCTGTCCCTTCAAATACTCGGACTCCATATTTTCTTCCCGGGCAAGCATTTTGTCGGCATTTCCTCGGATAGTATTAATCTCACCGTTGTGTACCATAAGCCGGTTGGGATGAGCTCTCTCCCAGCTTGGATTGGTATTGGTAGAGAAACGGGAATGTACCATGGCAATGGCAGACACAAAATCCTCACTCTGTAAATCCGCAAAGAAGGTCCGAAGCTGTCCCACCAGGAACATACCCTTATAGACAATGGTACGGCTGGAGAAGGATACCACATAGGTGTCCTCTGTGGACTGCTCAAACAGACGGCGTGCGATATAAAGCTTGCGATCAAAGTCCAATCCCTTTTTTACACCGGCAGGTTTTTTCACAAAGCCCTGCATGATATGAGGCATACACTCCACCGCTTTATGTCCCAGCACGTTTGGAAAAGTGGGCACCTCACGCCAGCCGAGGAACTCCAGTCCCTCCTTCTCCACGATGATTTCAAACATCTTCTTCGCCTGGTTTCTGCGCAGTTCCTCCTGAGGGAAGAAGAACATTCCCACGCCGTACTCTCTCTCCTTTCCAAGTTCAATGCCCAGAGGCTTTGTCACTCTGGCAAAAAACTTATGGGGAATCTGGGTCAGGATACCCACGCCGTCGCCGGTCTTTCCCTCGGCATCCTTTCCGGCTCTGTGTTCCAGATTTTCCACTATCTTCAGGGCATTCTCTACCGTCTCCCGGCTCTTCTTGCCATTGATATTTACACAGGCGCCGATACCACAATTGTCGTGTTCAAACTCCTGTCGGTAAAGCGGTGCTTCCGGTACTTCCTTCTTCACATCAAACATGGCTGTACTCCTTTCGTGTATCCAACATTACTACATACAAAAAAGGACGCAATGAGCCTGTTTGCGCCTCATTGCGTCCTTTTAAGGTACTATACACTATTTCTTTCTATTTGTAAACAACTACTTTTTCATAAATTGTCAGATTATTTGACGCTTATGCTTTTATTCTTTTATTGTGTGAATATTTAAATATTTCTTTTTTCCGCGTACACAATTTTACAATCTCTACCGCTCTCTTCAGCCTTTGTAAATAGCCGTCTTCAAACTGTGATATACTTTGGAAAATACCTTGCTCTCCGCCATCTTTCTTCGAAGCGGAGCCAACGTCAAAGCCATAATTGCTTTATATTTCAAAAGCTCTGCCTTTCCCATGTATGAAGAAGTAATCTGCTTATGCTCAAGTTTATCACGTTTTTTGTTTTCTTTGCTCTCGGAATAGCCGCCGCCTTCGTAGGAGGACACAGGAAAATCCACGTGGACAAATTCGGCTTGTGCCCGATAAAAGCACCATAGAAAATGGTCATAGTCCGCACGAATTCTGTATTGTAAATCATAAGGCTTCTTCTTACACAGTTCCGTACTGTAAAAGCAGGACTGATGGCAGGGAATATTGCGGTAACAGGTAAAGCCGGTAATCCTTGGAGCGGAAGCTATGATTACTTTTGTCTTATCGCTGAAGGTATCTCCGTAAAAAACATAAGTCTTCTGCCTCCCGTCAGCCGTTTTCTTTTCTTCACAGTTTGTTGCACGGACGTCACTGATCACCGCTGCCACACGCTCCAACACCCGTTCATCCGCCAGCACATCTCCGCAGTTTAAGAAAAGCACGAACTCACCCGAAGCATGTTCCACCGCCTGATTCATGGCATCATAAATACCCTTGTCTTCTCCCTCAAAGAAATGAACGCGGCTTAGAAATTCTTCACCCATAACTGCATCGCAGGCATCTATATGTTTCCGGGCTTTCAGGAAATCCGTGGAGCCGTCTGTACTGCCGCCGTCCTTGACAATCACCTCATAGTCCGTACAAGTCTGTTTTGCTACGCTGAGCAGTGTTTCCTTCAATTTTTCTCCTGAACAAAAAGAAACGGTTATAATAGAAAATCTCATGAAAAACCCACCTTAAAACACTTTTTTCTGTCTGTTCATCAAAATCAGGCAGACCGCACCCAGCGCCAAAAATGCAATGCATACCGGCCAGCATACGAAGCCGGACACCGCAAGTATCGTGTTGCTCAGGCAATAAGAAATCAGGTTGACACCGGCATGAACAGCCACCGCTACCCGGAAATCTCCGAAATACTCATAGCCGTAGATAATCAGGCATGCCATGGCAAAGCCATAGATACCCTGCACGGTATTACCGTGATACACCCCAAAAAACACTGCTGCTACCACCATAGCCGCCACAGGCTTCATCATCCTTTTCAGGCAGTTGTATATAATGCCCCGGAACAACAGTTCCTCCGCCAAAGGTGCCACAATTACATAGAGAATCAGCGCAAGCCAGACTGCTGCCGAATACTGGGACTGTGCGACTGTCTGATAGGCTGCGGAATTATCTGTCATTCCACACAGTTCCAAAAGCATGTTCAAACCAAACATGGCTCCCAGCGAAGCCAATGCAAGAAGGAAATAATTTTTAATCGGCTCTCTCTTTACATGCAGGAGCTTTGCCTCCTCGGCTGCCTGGACAATCATTGCTTTTGCTGCTTTCCACAAATAAGCGCCGCCTGCCGCAAATCCAACAATCTGCATAAGCGCTACGGCATTTCCCGTATAAGCTGTAGGCGTTCCCGTCTCATCATACTCAATTAGCGGTATACCTGCGATTGCTCCTCCCATCGCATCATACAGAAAACGCATAACGTAAACCGCAATGCTTCTGACAAGTAAGAACATCAGAAAAGGATAGGCAAACTGCCATACTTTCTGGAAATTCATCCCCGGTTTTACATCTTCGGTGCCCCGCAGGAGAAATCTCTGTAGCTCCTCAACAGAGCGGACAATATAATCTGCCTTTGCCTCGCGCAGTTCTTCCATATCTCCGTAGCCGTAGGTCACTCCCACGCTGTCTACCCCAATAGCCTTCGCGCCTTCCACATCAAACTTCCGGTCGCCTATCATGTAAACCTTGTTTTTCTCTATGGGTTTGTCCCCGAACAACTGACGCAGTGCTTCTTCCACTACTTCATCCTTGTTCACCCTTCTGCCGTCCAGCTCACTTCCTACTACAACCTTAAAATACTTTCTGATACCGAAATGTTCCAGAATCCGCTCCACATACACGGTAGGTTTACTGGAAGCCACCGCCAGAAACATCCCCTTGGAATTCAGTGCCTGCAGCATCTGGGGAATTCCGTCGTACAGCTTGTTTTCAAAAATTCCCTTATCCTGAAAGCGCTCTCTGTACTTTGCCACCGCTTCCTCTGCCTGTTCCCCGCTCATGTTGTAAAACTTCATGAAGCTGTCTTTTAAAGGCGGGCCGATGAATGGCTCCAGCTTGTCGAGATCCGGCTCCTCAATGCCAAAGGATGCCAGGGCATATTGTACACAGGTGCAGATACCCTCCTTAGGGTCTGTCAATGTTCCGTCCAAATCAAAAAGCAGATAATTCTTCATTTAAAAGCTCCTTATCTTATCGCTGCCGTCATCCACAGTGTTTTCTATCTTGATTATTTTAACATCATAGCCCACAGTCTCGTTCACCTGAACATGGGCAGTAGCGCCCTCCTTTTTTCCCAGAAGAGCTTTTCCCAAAGGGCTTTCATTACTAATCAGATTCTCCAGGGAATTACCGCGAACAGTGGTCACAATCTTATAGGTTTCCACAGAGCCGTCATCCGCAAACTCAACGGTCACCGTGTTATTGATTCCCACCTCATCCTCCGCTGACTCCTCGGATATTACCTTGGCTGTCTTTATCATCCTCTCCAGATAACGAATCCGGCTTTCGTTCTGGTTCTTATATTTCTTTGCCGCATGATATTCAAAATTCTCACTCAGATCCCCGTGGGCTCTTGTCTCTTTTACATCTTCCAGTGCCTTAGGCCGTACCACCAGCTTACGATACTCAATCTCCTCTTCCATCTTTTTGATATCACCGGGTGTCAATTCATCGTACATATTTTCCTCATTTCTGCGCTGTTTTGCGCCAACCGCTACATTTGAATTGCATAAATCACAGCCACCGACAAAATAATCTGAATGATGGCAAACCGAAACACTGTCTGGGTATTGGACCAGCCCCACACTTTACGCACATGGTCATGAAGAGGTGTTCTTGTATTCTTCAAAATTCTGATTTTAAGGAACCGTAGCAGTGCCACCTTAATCAATCCCAATCCTCCGTCCAGCATCAGGACCAGTGCAATGGGAATATACAAAAGAGGACTTCCCGTCTTTAAGATGGCAATACTGATAAACAATCCCATGGAACGGGAACCGGCATCTCCCATCATCAATCTGCTGGGAGTGGCATTGTACCAGAGATACCCCAGAATACAAACTGCAAACAGCAGAATCAAAAAAGAAAAATCCTCTCCCTTTTCCAATATTCTGTCTACAATATATATGGTCATAATGGAAATAATAGTCAGAGTACCCGACAATCCGTCCACACCGTCAGCGCAGTTGGTAACATTCACAGATCCCCAAACTAAAATCACAATCAAGATGGCAAAACCAACAGGGGGAATGGTTATCTGCGTATGGAACAAAGCAAGTTCAATGGTATTCGAGTTGTACTTCAGGAAAGTCATTGCCACCATGGCAGCCACACATAGATCCAAAAAACCTTTTTTATATTCTCCCCACGGCGTCCTGGAAGCATCGTCCAAAAAACCTGTCATCATGCAGATTACAATCAGAATCAAATAAATCACAAGTTCAGGATTCAGAGGTACAAACAACAGTGCCGCCGCAACAAAGCACAGCACAAAAATAATTCCGGCACCTCTGGGCTTTCCTGCGGAAAGTTTACCGTCATGGGCAAACTCTCTGCCTGCATCCTTAGGCAGAAATTCCTGCAATTTGTGAGTGGCAAACACCGTTGCGGCAAAGGCAAAAATAATCCCCGCCAGCGCCATAAGGGAACCGTAAGATTCAGGTATCAGGAAATACAGCATATCTTCTCAATCTCCAATCCAAAAAAGCCTTAGACCGCGGGAACATGACATGTCCCGCGCTAAGGCTTATCATAGCATAAATCAGATAGGGATGCAAATAAACTTCGTCGACTTTTCGTCCACTCTGCCGATTACATAATTCGTTTAAATTTGCCCAAACTGCAGGTATTCCAGGTCAAAGTTGCAGCCGGGCAGGAAAATCAGTTCGATTTTTCCCTTCCCGCGCAGTTTTTCAATGGAGAAGGTCTGCGGCTTGCATTCTGCCGAACCGGTTCCTGCAAACTCCACAATCCGGTTCACCGTCTCCCCTGCTTCATCCGTAAAATGTATATGAATGGTATTGGCAGCAAGAGGAGTACGCCCGCAGATTGTGACACAGTCTGCTCCCTGCTGTCCGAAATCCATGTTGTCATATACAATCGTAACGTTATTGCCGATGCCCCGGATGACATTTCCGTCGCGGGTAAAGGTATCTCCATAGACCGCATTTGCCTCGCCGCCGTACAGAGTACCGAAAGCCTTCTCCTGTTTTCTGAACAAAAATCCCTTGATATGTACCTTGGTCTTCAGCATAAAGGCAATGGTTGCCACGCCCTTGATACGCTCCGGCAATTGATAGGTTTCCTCCTGATATACATTCCAGATGGAAGGTTTCTGATAAACTACCGTATCAAGCAGCCGGCTTCCCGCTTCATGCGGCGTTCCAAGCCAGATTTCAATGTCAACCGCTTCATCGGAAAGGGCAAAAATCGGTAAGATCAATTCGTCTGAACCATATTCACCGAAATCTACATTTTCAAAGGTTACACCGCTGATACCGTCCCGGGAAGTCGCAATTCCCTTTTCATTTCCGCTTCCGATTTCTCCCAGAGCCTTGGTATAAAGACCCGCCGTCACAAATTCATAGGGATTCAGGAAGGCCATACCCAGCCCCTCCGCTTTACATTCCAAGTGAGAAATCAACACTGTTCTGTCGCCATCCTTCACCATGCAGCGCACATAAAACTCTCCGTCACCCATGGCTGTCACCTTTGCAAGATTCCCTCCCTGCTCTTGCGGGCACTTTTCCACCTTTGCAAAGTTGACATCGATACCTGCCTCATTTACCACCTTCCAGACGAGTTCTCTGTCCGTGGTATCTGTAGGATAAAGAACGGCCTCTACCGTAATCTCTTTCTTTTCCGGTGCAAACACAAGCTTTTCCGAAGCTCGAAGCTCCAACTTTCTGACAGGTACTCTCTCCGGAAGCTGAGCCTGTACTTTGCCGTCACAGTTTTCCAAAAAAGTTTTCTGATATGTACCTGCTCCTGCCTCTGCAACGGCAATCTTACATTCTGCTGACTCCAGTCCTTTGCCGGTAACCTTCAGTGTGATTTCTCCCGGCTCAGCGGTACTGCCCACAACGATCAACAGCTTTCCCGAAAACAGCTTTCTCACCGTGGTTTTATAATCGTCATAATCCGTACTGTCTCCGTTATCCATGCCCAGAATCCGACCGGGACCGGATATTTCAGCCTTTACATAATCCGCTGCGTTTTCCACGGGATTACCCTGTTCATCCAGGACAGATACCTCGACAAAGCACATATCCTCACAATCTGCCGTCATCTTGTTCTGGTCTGTAGAAAGAACAATGCGTCTGCTGTCACCAAAAGAAGTGTGACTGTCCCTGGCAATCTCCGCTCCGTACTCATCATAGGCAACTGCAGTTATGGTTCCGGGCTCATAGGCTACCTGCCAGTCAGGCACCAGTTTCAAGCCGTGAACATGGTCAATATACTGCTTCCCGCAGGACTTTCCGTTGACAAACAGTTCCACGCTGGGCGCATTGGTACATGCCTGCACATCAATCATCTGTCCGGGATTAAAATCCCAGTACGGGAAGAGATGTACCATAGGCGCTTTTTTTACATCCGTCCATTCCGCCTGAAAAACATAATAAGAATCCTTAGGGAAACCGGCGGTGTCAATCTGTCCGAAATAGGAATTCTTGGTGTGATAAGGTGTAGGCTCCCCGATGTAGTCAAATCCTGTCCAGATAAACTGCCCCCAGATATACTCCGGATCTCTGTCATCGGTAATACACTTCTGCCAGCTTTTTGCTCCCCAGCTTGTTGTGGAATTTCCCAATGAAGAGCACTGTTCATCCTCATCGGACAACACTGCCTGCCTCAACGGAAAATGATAAATACCGCGGCTTTGTACAACAGAAGAAGTCTCGCTTCCGTACATCATCCAGTCGGGATGTTCAGCGTGATGCTCCTCATAATACTTTTCTCCGTAATTATAGCCTGCCACCTTCACAATATCCGCACATTTTCTTGCATTCTCCCAGGGCATATAGTTGGAACCGATGGTAATCAGGGCATTGACCTTGGAGTCATGCTCCCGAACCGCCTTCATCAATCTGCGTGTAATGTCCTGCCCATGCTCATCCGCATGAGTATCGTAAATTTCGTTTCCGATGGACCAGAGTAAAAGGCTGGGATGGTTCCTGTCCCGACGCACCCAGCTGCGCACATCCCTTTCACACCACTCTTTGAAAAAGCGTCCGTAATCGTATTCCGTCTTAGAACGCTCCCACATGTCGAATCCTTCGCTTACAATCAGCACACCCATCCTGTCCGCCATATCCATAAGCTCGGGAGCCGGCATATTGTGACTGGTACGGATGGCATTCACGCCCATCTTCTGCAGCATTCTGATTTTTCTTTCCATGGCAGGAGCATGAAAAGCCGCTCCCAGACATCCCAAATCATGATGCTCGCAGACGCCGTGGATTTTCACATGCCGCCCGTTGAGGAAAAGTCCCTTGTCCGTGGTAAGCTCTATCGTACGAAATCCCACTGTGATTTCCTGACTGTCCAGCGCTTCCTCTCTTTCCTTCCGGCATAGTTCCACAGAGAGCCTATAGCACTGAGGATCCTCCACATCCCAAAGCGCCGGATTCGGAATTATCGCAGAGACAACTGTCTTTCCGCTGATTTCCATCTTTCCCGAAACGGCAGTAACCGGGTACCATCCCAGCTCCTGTATCAGGCTGTCGTCTTTCCACAGGCGGTAACGGCAACCCACATTTACATCCGTGCGGCCTGCCACTTCTGTCTCCGCCTCAAGTAAAAAGCCTCCGTCACATTTTCTTGTTGTGACATAGGTTCCGTCCAGAGGAAGATAAACCGCCGGACAAACCTTCAGCCAAACCTTGCGATAGATACCTGCCCCGGAGTACCATCTGCTGTTGGGAGACTGAAAACGCACCTGCACAAGCACCTGATTTCTTCCCGCTGTCAGCGCAGAAGTAATATCCATATCAAAGGTGGAATATCCGTACTTCCAGTCACCGATTTTCCTACCGTTGACATAGACCGTGGAGTCCATATACACACCGTCAAAACGCAGGATGACCTTCTCTCCTCTGCTCACACGTGCAAAAACTTTCTCCGTGTCGGTATTTTCAGACTTCACCGTTCCTGTACCTATTTCCCCGCTCAAATCGGCTATCTCTCCGGTTGCCAGCTCGAACTCCTTCAAATACCATCCGCAACCGTCCCGATACAGATTTTTTGCATCATAAATTAACCAGTCATGTGGGAGCTCCACAGGGGAAAATCTGGTCTTTTGTCTCTCCAGTTCTCCCATGGTAGCATGCAAATCTGTACGCAAAAATCGCCAGTTGTTGTAAAAAGGAATGACGTTTCCGTTCATGTTTCCACCCTCCCGAATGCTATCTTAAGTACATTATCGCGGCGAAAACCAAGTGCTGCCTTCGACATCGCTCGGTTTTCTGCTTGCGTATATCATACCATGTCTGCCCAAATTAATCTTCTTATTTCTTGCTTTCCGGTATGCATATCTTGTGCGAAAGTTTTTTATCCCCCTTGTATTCCTCCCGCATACGTTGTTCCGCTTCCCGAACTGCCTCCCGAAAACCTCCGGCAGACAGTCTTACCGCGCCGTCTCCCCAGATAATCATCTGTTCCAGCGCATCCGATGTAGCAACAGTGACATGATGCTTTCTGCCAATCTTGTGCACTGTCTTTTCAATGTACTGATCTGCAGTCTCAGCTTCCCTTGTATAAACCACATAAATATTGTGATATTTCTGCACGGAACCCGGATTTCCCTTCACCTTATAGGCATCGAAAACCAGTATCAGTGTTGCACCGTCATACCCCTGATAATTGCAGCAAATATCCATGAGACGGTCTCTGGCACTGTCTATATTTATCTCCGCCAGACTTCTCAAATCCTCCCAGGCAAAAATAATATTATAACCGTCCACAAGGAAATATTTTTCCCTCAAATCCGAAGCATATCTTTCCTTGGCAGATGCCTGCCCGGAGTTCCAATTTTTTTCGGAAACTGCATCTTTCTCTGCCGGCTTTTCCTGTCCGCCCGCAGTGCTTCCCGTATTCTGTTGATGATGTCGATAGGGAGCATATTCCTGAACACTTTTTCCGTAAGTGCGCTGAAAGATTTCCTCTATTTCCTCTTGGGTGATATAGTCGTTTCGTCCGCTGCCCGTCTGACTGTTACCGCCCACTGCTGCCGCCTGCACTGCTCTGAAAGCCATACCTGCTTCATCGCTGTTTTCCTTTTCTGCATTCTCCGCCGAGCTCCAACTATTTTCCAAGTGAGCGTAGTCCGGTACTTCTCTCCAGTTCACCACAAAACCGGCGCCATGAGCGCAAAATACAGAGGAAGAAGGATTCTCCAAATCCCTCTCCGCATCATACCCTGTCTCCCTGATGATCTCCTCAGCATTATGACAGGGCTCATATCCCTTCAGGATACAGGACAACCTTCCAAGCCCTCTGGTAAAAGCATTGACTTCACGTTGGTATCCCCGCATGGTTGCCACCGGTGCGCTCCCCGTCAGAATGCTGAGATTTCCTTCTGTCACAGGAGGATCAAAACTGCCGCACATTCTCTGAATATCGGACATTGCCCTCCCCAACTGTTCTGTTGGCACCTCCAGCGAAAAAGAGAAGACAGGCTCCAGCAGTATGCTTTCCGCCTGCATCAGTCCCTGTCTCAGTGCTCTGTAGGTGGCCTGCCTGAAATCGCCTCCCTCGGTATGTTTCTGGTGAGCACGGCCTGTCAACAGGGTAATCTTCATATCCGTTATGGGTGAACCGGTCAGCACTCCAAGATGAGTCTTTTCCTCCAGATGGGTAAAAATCAGTCTCTGCCAGTTTTTATCCAGTTCATCCTCACTGCAGACGGATGCGAAAGTAAGACCGCTGCCCGGTTCTCCCGGCTCTAAGAGCAGATGTACTTCCGCATAATGGCGCAAAGGTTCAAAATGCCCGATACCAACCACCGGAGCTGCTATGGTCTCCTTATAGAGAAGTTTTCCGTCCGAAAAGTCAACCTCCAGATCAAAGCGCTCCCGAATCAGGCTCCTTAAAATCTCCGTCTGTACTTCACCCATCACCTGTACGTGAATCTCTCTTAGACTCTCTCTCCAGACTACATGCAGCTCCGGTGCTTCCTCCTCCAGACTTCGCATCTGTCCCAGCACCTTCACCACGTCCGCACCCTCAGGCAGAATCAGCCGATAAGTCAATAACGGTATCAAGACAGGAACAGCATTTTTCTTCTCATATCCCAGTCCCTGTCCCACAAAAGTACGGCTTAAGCCTGTCACCGCGCAGACACCCCCTGCACTAACACTGTTTACAGCCTGAAATCCCGCTCCGTCGTAAATTCGTATAGCATCTGCCTTTTCCTCCCAGCATTCCTCCGGTGAAGTTGCACTGTTCTCGTTGGTAACAGCCATTTTAACTCGGAGAACACCTCCCGTCACTTTCAGGTGAGTCAGGCGGTTTCCCGCCTTGTCTCTGGATATTTTATAGACTCTTGCTCCGAATTCTGAAGGATATTCACGTACTTTTGCATACCTGCACAAGCCATCCAGCAGTTCCTCAACGCCCTCCAATCGAAGAGCCGAACCAAAATAGCATGGAAACAGCTTTCGCTGCACTATTGCCTCCGCTACCGAACTGTCTTTTAAACCTCCTGTCTCCAGATACTCCTCCACCAGCTCCTCACTGCACATGGAGAGTTCCTCAAAAAAAAGCTCTTCCGAAGCTTCGGCATCATCCCCGAATTCCAGGCATCCGCTGCTCAGCTTGCTCTGAAGTTCTGCCAGAAGCGTTGCCTTATCCGCCCCGGGTTGGTCCATCTTGTTTACGAAAAGGAAGGTGGGAACCCCGTATTTCTTCAACAACTTCCAGAGTGTGGCAGTATGCCCCTGTACCCCGTCAGCACCGCTGATTACAAGTATACAATAGTCCAGAACCTGCAAAGTTCTCTCCATCTCCGCCGAAAAATCCACATGTCCCGGCGTATCCAACAGGGCAATCTCCAGATTTTTCCATGCAAAATTAGCCTGCTTTGAAAATATGGTAATTCCCCGCTCCCGCTCCAAAGAAAAATTGTCCAGGAAGGCATCCTTGTGGTCTACTCTGCCCAGTTTTCTCAGGGCTCCCGCCGTGTAGAGCAAGGCTTCCGAAAGAGTTGTCTTTCCCGCATCCACATGGGCTAAAATTCCCACACAGATATGCTTGTCTCTACTTGTATTTATCGTGATATCCATTCCGTAACCATGCCTTTCCGATACGTTTATTGAAACAGTCATAAAGGTTACTGCTTCATCTTATTTTTGAAGCTTTCCTCGCCGGCTCCTGCCTAATGATTGTTTGAAATATAAGCAGGAATCTAAAGAAAAAAGAATTAGATAGATAATGAATCCGTTTAGAAATAGCTGCTTATGCACGGATTATAACATAGAAAGCTCCGGTTGACAACGCCTTCACAAAATAACCTCTTGACACTTCCCGGAAATACCTTTATAGTAATCCATGAAAAAAATAACCGCTAGGGGAGCACATCGCTGAGACTGAAGTGCCGCAGACAGGCGCTTCTAACCCTCACTACTTGAACCGGATAATACCGGCGTAAGGAAGCAACGCAGAAAAAGCAATACTCCGGGATTTTTATCCCACTGTTGCGCAAATTCACTGCATCCGCTTATTATACGGAATCGATGCTGTCCCTCCTAAGCTAATCTTAAGGAGGCTTTTTTTATGCAAAACACAAAAACCAAAATCCTGGTGGAAGGCGCCGTTATGGTAGCCCTGGCCACAGTCTTAAGTTTCATCCGGGTATTCAAACTGCCCTGGGGCGGCTCCATCACCCTTCTCTCCATGCTGCCCATTGTCCTCTTTTCCATCCGCAGAGGCGTTTCATGGGGACTTATTGTATCCTTTGTCTATTCCCTGGTTCAGTTTGCACAGGGCGTTATGGACGGTCTCTTCGGCTGGGGACTCACTCCCGGTATGCTCATTGCCTGCATCCTTTTGGACTATCTCGGTGCATTTACCGTTCTTGGTATAGCCGGATGCTTCCGCAAAAAAGGATTGCCCGGCTGGATTGGCGGGATTACTCTTGCCATTGTCTTACGCTTTGTACTGCACTTTTTGAGCGGCGTGGTAATCTGGCACAGCTTCGGCGAACTGTGGAGCGGCTTTGCCACCGATAATACATATCTCTACAGCTTTTTGTACAATGGATGCTACATGTTGCCGGAATTGATTTTTACTTTGGTGGGCGCTGTAGCTCTCCTCAAGGTCCCTCAGACAAAGCGTTTTCTGATTGCAGAAGAGTAAATTTCAACCGAGATATGCGCCGCCAGGCGCACTACCCATAAAACAGCCCCTGCTTAGGCAGGGGCTGTTCGCACACTTTTCCCTATCTGTTACACGATTGCTTCATATTTTCCCAAATGGAAAGAATAAAGAAGCTTCTCCTTCACAGGCTGTCCCATAAGCTTTGTCAGAGCCTCACTGTAGTAATCCAGCTGGGTCTCATAACGATTCCGAAGTTCCTGAAGAGCGGCAACAGAATCTGTCTTATAGTCCAAAAGTACAATTCCGTCCTCCTCCTCGAAAAACACATCGATAATACCCTGAATCAACACCTGCTCCGACTCCGGAAAATCCTTTCCCAGTCTGGATGCACTGACGCTCATGACAAAAGGCTGCTCCCTATAAAGCTTTCCGTTTTCATCCGCCTGCCACATGCGATAAGACAACTCCGACTTTAAAAAATGCAAAATTCTCACTTCATTCACTGCTTCCAAATATTCGCGGTTCAAGCGCCTGCTCTCCGCTTCCTTTTTCAAAAACAGGTGGACAGATTCCGCCATTCTTGTTTCGTCCAGTCTTTGTCTGTATTCCTCATAATCTTCAGGGAAAGAAGCCTTCTTCTCACCCTCCGGGGTAACAATTGCTTCTCTCATAATACTTCGAAAATCCAGAAGTTCCATCACCCTGTGATAAGCATTACCGCGAACCGTACCGCTGACTGTTTCTTCCTCCCGGCGAAAAGCAGGAATATAGGGCTGAACCTCCTTTTCCTCAAAGGTATGGAAAGCAGCTTCATCTTTATCGGCCATGGCAGCAATTTTCAACTCCGAAACAGTAGTCTTGGTGTATAGCCCTGCCAGATTTGCAAAGGCATACTTTGTATTCAGCCGTTGTCGCAGGGCTTCCAATGCACTGTCATCCCCAAAACTCTCCGCCTGCTCCAAAAGCTGCCTTCTGTCGTGCAGCTCCATTTGCTCCTTCCATTCCCCGACAAAAAGTTTCTCTTCTCCCAACACCGTCACCTGTATGGAAGAGCCGGGCAGAACAGGTAACAGAAAATCCAGATATCCTCCGCTTTCCATAAAATCAGGATACAGTAAACATTGACTGTCGTTCTCCCTGATGCTTTCCCATTTTTCCGCTGCATTTTCCAGCGTCGCCGTCAAAATCAGCTTCTCCTTCGCGCGGGTCATGGCTACATAAAGCACCCTCAGTTCTTCCGAAAGACTGTCCTCCCGGAGTTTTCTGGACAGCACATTTCTCCGCAATGTCTTATTCCGAATACGTTTCACGGGATTGATGTAATCCGTGCCCAGGCCCAAATCCATATCCAGAATCAAAGGCTGATTGATATCCTGCATGTTAAAGCGTTTGCTTAATCCGGACACAAAGGTTATGGGAAATTCCAGTCCCTTACTCTTATGAATGCTCATAATGCGCACCACATCCGCATTTTCATCCAAAAGTTCTGCCTCACCGTAATCCACATCATACTTTTCCAGCTGTTCCATATACCGGATAAAGTGAAACAGCCCAAAATAGCTGGTTTTTTCAAAATCAGATGCCTTGGTAAGCAGCATCTCCACGTTGGCCCGACGCTTCCCGCCTGCAGGCAGCGCTGTCACATAATTCAGGTAGTCAAAATCCGTTATCAGTTTTGTCAAAAGCTCCCGCACCGGCATATAGACCGTACAGTTCCGATATTCCTCAATTTTGGCAAGGAAACGAGCCGTCTTATCTTTCAACTTGCCCATACTTTCAGGGCACCCTGTCTCCGCCCTCGCTGCCCGGTCACCGTCTTCCGACTCCGCACTTTCAGCAAACTTCACCGCTGCTTCATACAACGTACATTTTTTATCCCTGCTTCGAATTAGGCCGATTTCATTCTCCGTAAATCCGCCAAAGACAGATTTCATCACACCAAAAAAGGAAATATCCTGTCTGGGATTATCCAGCACACGAAGCATCTGCAGCAGCTCCTGCACCTCCGCCGCCCCGAAATATCCGGTTTTGGAAGTGATATACACGGGAATACCCTCTTCCTCCAGCACCGCCTTGAATTCCTCATCCCAGCCACTTCCTGCACGAAGCAGAATCACCATATCCGAGTACCTGGCAGGACGTAGCTTGCCGCTTTCCTTATCCGTGACGGAAAAACCTGCCCGCAGCTCTTTTATTTTTACCGCAATAGCTTTTGCCTCCAGCTGCTTCTCGCTATAATCAGAGTCTTTTCCGGGCTTTTCAATGAGAAGGAGTTCACTTTCGTTTCCGGTGTTCTCCGGATAAACGGCACCGGCATAAAGAGCTGCCCGTTCATCATAGTCGATTCCGCCCGTCTGCCTGCTCATCAGCCGGGAAAACACTTCATTTACCGCAGTAATCACCTGAACACGGCTGCGGAAATTTTTGGCCAGATCAATCTTTTGCATGTTCCCCTGATCTAAGGTATATTTCTCGTATTTCTCCATAAACAGCTCCGGCCTTGCCAGACGAAACTTGTAAATACTCTGTTTGACATCGCCCACCATAAATCGGTTAAATCTGCCTTCCTCCTCACCGGATACGGCCTTCAGCAGATATTCCTGCACCAGATTACTGTCCTGATACTCGTCGATGAGAATTTCCTCAAAATGCTGGCGGTACTCCAAAGCCACACGGCTGGGACAATAATTGCCGTTCTCTCTTTTCAACAGAATATTCAGGGCAAAATGTTCCATATCGGAAAAATCGATAACCTTCTTTTCCCGCTTCTTTTCTTCCATCCTTCTGTTGAATTCCAGCACCAGATCAATCAGCGTTCCGACGGGCTCCCGACATTCCAGTCCCTGCCGGGCAGCCAGCTCCGGTGGGGTTGCAAAAAATCTTTCAGCGATACCCTGAATGCTTTTCTTTACCTCAGCCCGTAATGCTGCCGCCCGCTCCCGTTTTATGCCGGATACGCTCTCATCCTTTTTGGAGGAAAGACGCCCGAAGGTAACTGCCGGAAGCTTCGCAGCATAGTCCGTCAGGTCTTTGCATTCTGCCAGCTTCTCCAGCTGTTCCAACTCCCTGTCCACCATTTCCCCATACATATATGGTCCGTCCGGCTCCTGGCATAAGTGCTGTACCTGCTCCAGCTTCTGATGCCAGCCTTGCGTCATTGCTCTCAGATGGTATGTCAGATATTGACCGTATCCGCTCTCGCAGACTGCTGTCAAACTCTCATCCCCGTAATCGTTCTTTCTCTCCTCCAGCCATTCCTCCGGCCACGGAAAGCTGTCCGCAAACCGGGAAAGATTCAATATATGTTTCTCGAGAACGCTCTCCCGCCCGCCGGGACAGAAATATTCCACACAATCCCGAAAGGCCTTGTCCCCTGAGGCATAAGCATCCTCAATCATCTCCTTCAGCACGTCCTGCTGAATCAGTTTGACCTCGCCTTCATCCGCAATACGAAAAGCGGGGTCCAGACCGATTTCATTGAAATGATTTTTCAGTAAAAACAGGCAGAAGCTGTCAATGGTGGTTATCTGAGCATTATGAATCAACGTTGCCTGACGCTGGATATGCTCTGAATCCGGATGTTCTTCCAGCCTTGCCGCGATTCCGGCCGCTATACGCTCCCGCATCTCTGCCGCAGCCGCGTTGGTAAAAGTAACAATCAGCAGCCTGTCAATATCCACAGGCTTTTTCTCGTCACAAACCTTCTTAACAATTCTCTCTGTCAGCACGGCTGTTTTTCCGCTGCCTGCCGCGGCAGACACCAGTATATTGCAGCCTTGCAAATCTATTACCTTTTGTTGTTCCGGTGTAAATTTTACAGCCATAATCTTTCTCTCAATCCTCCCGGGAGCAATCAGCTTTCACAGGCTCTTTCAGGTCCTCCCGCATTCTTTCCAGTGCATTTTCAGCATCCATCTCCCCCAGCTTCCGCTTTTCGCAGCCGGGCATGTTGCTTTCAAATCCACACACCTTTTTATATACACACCAGGTACAGGCTTCCTCGCTTCCCATCTCATAAGGATTTAAAGAAATCACACCGTCCAGTATTTCCCTGCCGATACCTGCCACCTTTTTAGACACATAGTCGGACACTGTCTTTAAGTCTTCGCTGCTCAATACCGAAGAACGCGCACTGAAAGTACCGTCCTTCTTTCTTTCCACGGGAATTACATCGGACTTGTCCTCCATCTCCCCGTCCAGACGTTCAACTATTCCCGGCTCACTGCTGACCACACCGTTCATCCGAAGCTGCTTTGCAATCTGCTCCCCGATTTCTTCCTCCGTCAGTTCCACCGGCGTCTCCACCGTAGGATCGTCAATATGATAATACAGAAGCGCCGCCGGAACCACTTCCTTGCCGGGATGCTTTTTTGCCTCTATTTCCATAGCTGCATTCATATAGACCACCAACTGTAACTGCAAACCATAATACAATGCCGCCAAATCAAAATGCTTATTGCCGGACTTATAATCTATCACCTTCACATAGACATGTTCTTCGTCCTCCGCCACGTCAATTCTGTCGATTCGTCCCTGAAGCCGCATCTTTTCCTCCTCCGACAGGAAGACATTCACGCTGTCCAAATCCTCCGTAAAACGGAAGGAAAGTTCATACGCATCCGGCTGAAAGCTGCCCTTTTTCAGTTGCTTCTGCAGGGTCAAAACGGTTCTCGTCAGGATTCTGCCCATTCTGGTAACAGCGTACTCATTCCGCGCGCTGCTGTAAAGCACCGTATCTCCGTAGGAAGCTGCAAATGCTTCCAACGCTGTCCGCACCGCGCTTTCCGCGAACTCTTCCGGAAAATCAAACCAGGTATACCCGTTCTCTGCGAGTTTTCCCGCAAACTGTTCCAGAACAGCATGATACACATTTCCCATGTCCACATTTTCAAAGGAAAATTCCTCACGTTCCCGCAGGGTCAACCCGTATTGCAGGAAGTGCCTGTAAGCGCAGGCAGCATAAGTTTCCAACCTCGATACACTATTCTCCAGATACTTTCCGTACAGCGCAGAGGCAACAGCCGCAGAAAGTCCGCTTTCACGATAACGCCGGAAAGCCGCTTCCGTCAGGAAATCCCTCTCCTCTGCCAGCTCATCCTCCCCGAAGGCCCTGTATATGGTAAAAACTTCCCGCTCCCTCTCCGGGGAAAGAATGCCCGATGCATATTCCCGCAACCCTTCTGCAAGATATCCTGCACCTTCCCTCGGTGTCACAATCTGCTCTACGGCGCTGCGAAGCTCCGGGTATTCCGTTTGGATTTCGGGAAACAGTTTCTTTAACGTATCTATGAGATAAGCCGGTCGGACAGACTTACCGCCATTGCTAATCTTAGAATAAGAAAGAAAAAGCTTATGGGAGGGTTTTGTCATGTTCAGGTACAAATACAGCCGTTGAATAAACATCTGCTGCCTGGGACTGGGCGCCAGTTCCAGCTCCGATTCCCGCAAAAACTCTCTGTCCATGTCGGAGATAATACCGCCTTTCGAAGCATTCTTAGGGATATTCCCATCGTTTACTCCAAGAAAAAACAATACCTTCACCTGCTTCAGGCGGGTTCTCTCCATATCACCTACTACCACCCGGTCCACATTCTGCGGAATGGTGCCCACCTCAATCTCTCCGAACCCTGCTTCCAAAATATCCGCAAATTCCTGCAGCGAGATAATTTCCTCCCCCAAAAGTCCGTAAATCTGCTCCAAAAGTTCCATAATCAGCCGATAAATCTGAGCGTATTCCCTTGCTCTGGACGGCTGCCCCAGCCTTTCGAATTCCGACTCATAAGCTGCCAACTTAGTCTGAACATGATTCTGCACGAGAAAATCATACAGTTTATTGACATAATTCTTTACCGGCTCCTGCTTCTCCATATGCAGCATACCAATCTGATTCATCAGACGCTCCCGGAGACTGTTCAGCTTTGCCAGTGCTTCCTCATCCTCCGTATCCCGGGTTTTGGGGGTAAACAGACGGCTGTATCTTAACTCTCCCCGAAGGCCGGTCTGAATCACGTAATTTTCCAAAATATCCACTTCTTCATGGCTCATATCCGCCAATCCGCTTCGCAGATAGTGAAAAACAGCCTCGTAAGAAAAATCCTTCAGATACAGCTCCAGTGCACTCTTGATATACTCCACCATAGGGTTTAAAACAATGCCCCTGGTTCTGTCAATAAAGCATGGAATCTCCATCTGGGCAAACTCCGTCTCCACATAGGGCGCATATCCTTCCAGGTCACCCATTATGACTGCAATATCCCGATATGCCAACCCTTCCTGCCGAATCAGTTCCCGTATTTTCAAGCCCGTCTGGTGAACCTCATCCCGGGGGGTTGTAGTCTCATAAATCCCGATTTCAGACTGTCCGCCCTCAAAAGGCTTGACGGTATACCGGAACAGGTTCCGTTCCAAATGCGCCAGGGCCGGTGCATTTTCGAAGCGATTCCTGTCATTGACAACAATATCACACCGGGTGGAAAGGGCATCCTTCCACGCACGTATGACAGAATTACCTTTTTTCTCCCCTGTACTCCTCTGTTCAATACCACCCTCTTCGCTGCCCGAAAGCACAAAGCTGTCCCGCAGTCTGGGTACCTCCGCTTCCTTTGCCAGCCTGCACAAATCCGCAACCGTCTTCTTGCTCAGATGAAACAGCCTCTGCTCCCCGTCAGGTTCATAAGGATTCTCTCCTTCTCCCATGGTCACGGTAACGATTACCTCTCCGCAGACTCTCATTAACTCCTGAATTACCTTGTTTTGGATGGGGGTAAATCCGGTAAAACCGTCAAAGACCACCACACTGCCGGGTAAAATCCGGGATTTATGCAGAGAACGACACAATACATCCAGGGTCTCCTCTGTGGTAATAAAATTCCCCTGTATATATTCACGAAAGCCCTTATAAAGTCTCTCTAAATCCTTCAATTTTTGTACCAGAGCTCCTCGCTTCTGAGAATATGCAATGAGCTTTTCCACATCCTCAGGACCGATACCGTACTGCATAAACTCGGAAATGGCACTTTTCACCTCATGAATATAACCCTGCTTATGCAAAAAACTGCCCAGGACAGGCAAGTCCTCCTTCATTCCGGCAGCAACCTTCTGCAGCACAAGACTCTTTCCCGTGTCATCCAGAACCGGAGTATCCTCACCGCCCACTTCCTCCATGATACGATGATTCAGTCGTCCGAAGCTCAACACGTCAATATTGAGAATCCCTCCGTTTCCGCTGAGCAGAACCAAATCCTTCTGTGTCTGCATGGTGAACTGATCCGGTACGATAATCAGGAAATTCTTATTTTTATTTACCGCCGCCCTGCGAATCACTTCCTCGTAAAGCAACCGGCTTTTTCCCGCTCCCGAAGGACCGAATACAAATTTCAGACTCATTTAAAATATCCTTCCCTTATCTCTTCCTCATCCAGCCGGAAACGCCAAAGATAATCTGCCGCTTCCTCCGCGTAATCTATGCCGATGCGCTTTCCCGCATGAATTTGCTCCGGATTTATCTCAATCCCCTCTGTCACATAGAAGGCTTCGCTTTTGGTCATATCCACGTCATTGTCTGCCCTGGTGATTCCCATGGCAATACAAAGTTTTCCCGGTCCGTCCGCCATGTGCCTGTCTAAAGCGGCCGGTACTTTCTCTGCGAATTCCGTGGTTTTCATTTTCGGCTCCTGTTCTCCCCGACAGCCTGATTTCCGTCTCTTTCGCCTCTCAATCTCCCTCAACCTTAACGCCGCCATCCTAAGTCTCGACTCCTCATCCGCCGGAATCACGCTGCGAAGCAACACCGCCTGCGGAATCCCCGGCTTCATAGCTGCAATATTCATACAACTGTACATCCCATATATCAGATAAACATAAGAAGTCCCTCCGGCGTGATACATCGGCTCTGTCCGCTCTGTGCGCTTTCCTCCATAGGTATGGGAACCTTTGTCTTCCTCTCCCATATAGCTCTCCACCTCGGTTATGATTCCCCGGACGGTTCCAAGCTCTGTCTCATGTACCAGAACCTTACCCAGAAGGTCTTTCGCTACGGTAATCCCGTCTCGGGCAAAAAAATTCCGTCCAAGCCGTTTCCCACATTTTACGGTTATTGTATTTTTATGCTCCCGCTCTGTTCTTTTCATCCTTCATCTCTCCGCAGTGAATCTCTATAAACAAATCATACTTCATTTTATCACCGATGCAAATAGAATGAAAACACTATCTCACATGAAATCCGCTTTCGTTTTCCAGAAGCGGTATATCTTGGGACTCTATATTATCAATGACAATATAATCGCCGCTGTTAATCATGATAAGCATCCGGTCTATGGCTTCCTCCGTTCCCTGAACCTCCATCTCCACAGAACCGTCCCACTCATTTTTTACCCAACCCGTAATGCACATGCCGTTTGCCGCATATTTTGCCCGATACCTGAATCCGACACCCTGTACTCTTCCGGTAAATCGAAAATGTTTTCTTACCATATCATCTATATCCCCGTAATTCTAATCGCAATTGTTTTCATCCCTTGTGTTTCTAAGATGAGCTTTATTTTAATATAATATAATCAGTGGGCTCCTCCGGCTGATTACCTGCCGCAATATACTCTGCCCAGAGAGTTCTGGCATACTTTTCCGTTCCCAGAAACTGTTCTGCTCCGTCTTCGCCGAATGCTGCCGTGGCCAAGGCCCTGAAATTGTTGACATGGTCGGCAATTGTTAACGTATATCGTCTGTTTTCCTGCAAAGCCTCTCCGTTTACGGTGATACCCGTCAGGACATAAGTCCCATCTTTCTTTTGTACCTCCATGGAAAACCCGCTGGATACCGGCAGTGTTTCATCCGAAAAAGGATTATTGCATGTATCATAGCCCTCCACCGCAAGCCTGGCCAATTCAAATACCTCAGCGCCTGTAACCTCGCAGGTATACAAATGATTTCCTCCCGACTGCATGGCATACTCCAGCATCCTCTGTGAATAATCTGCGGCATACAGAGACCCTGTGCAAATGGAAGATGGCGCCAGAAGCAGCTCTGTGCCGCTGATTTTGCGCAGTGTATTGGCAATGACTGATGTAGCCGGGCTTCCCCCGTCAGGCTGAAATACAACGGAATATCCGTTTTCCAATGTTGCAACCGTCTCCTCTTCCTTCCCGGCTAACTCTTTCAGAAGGGTATTCATGTTTTCATATGCACCCTCTGCATCCGTTTCTCCGGCCAGCAGCTTCTGCACAGATACTTTTGATGCCTGTAACAAACTGTCCGAAGTCAGCAAGGGATACATCCTGTTGGCAGCTATGACATCCTCCAGCTCGCTGAAGGTATCCGGAAAATCCACATCCACGCCACGGTTATAGGGAATCAGACAGGTAGGAGCCCCGTCAAGATATGCAGCGTATCCTTCCGGAGTGAACATGGCGTTCAGTACCTTTTCCGCCAGTTTCAATTTTTCCGGATTATTTTCCAAATTTCGGTTCAGAGCCACATGAAAAGCAGGCGTAAGCAAAATCCAGTTGTCTTCCTCGGTCTCTCCAAAGTAAGGCAGCAGTTTACATTTATGGTACTGAGAATATGTCTGCAAATCCTCTGCCGTACCTCGTATCATGGCAACCTTCCCATCGGCAAAATCATTCAATGTCATGGTATAGCCTCTGGTAATTGCGTCCTCCGTAAGCCCTGTATCTTTCATAAAGGCTTCCAGCTTGTCAAATGCCCCTGTCCAAAGTTCCCTGTCCAGGTTATCTGTCGTTTCACTCTCGTAGTCCAGCCGCCAGGAAGTTCCCTCCAGACTGACCAATTCCGGAATGGAACAGCCTTCCAGTGTGTATAAACAGGTATAATCATATTTATAATCGCTCAGATAAGGCAGAATCCCTGCTTCTTTGAATTTTTCACAGGCTTCACGAAAGCCGGCATAATCTTCCGGCAATTTCACATTGTACTGTTCGAACAGCTCTACGTTTGCCACAAATCCGTTGACAACCCCTCCTCCGGGAAGCCAATATATCATACCGTCGCTATCCGTATAGTCATCCAAATAAGCCTTGTAAAATGTGGTCTCCGTTTTGCTCAAGTCCATCAGAGAGTTGTTCAGCTCCTGTACCTCCCGCACGGGCAGACATCCCACAATGATAATATCGGGAAGTTCACCGTTTTGCCTGCAGAATTCATAGTAAGCCACTTCACTTCTGCTTGCCACAAATTTGAAATCAACCTCCGGGACCGCCTCTGTCAGATACGGTGCAAAATCATTTAACATTTTTGTATCATATAAATATACCGTTATTTCATTATTCACAGTGCTTTTTTCTTTACTGCAGCCGGAAAGTGTAAACAGTGCACCGACAGCCAATATGAACAGTATCTTCCTCATGGTTCTATCCTCCCTAAAGCCTGCATGAAGCTATTTCCCAATCAGTTTTGCAACCGTGCTGCGCAGTTTCTCCACACCAATCGGTTTTGCAATATGTGCATTCATGCCTGCCTCCATAGCCCTTCGCACATCTTCCTCAAAAGCATTCGCCGTCATGGCAACAATGGGAATCCGGGAAGCATCCGGATGCCCGCAGGAGCGAATTCGGCGGGCAGCCTCATAACCATCCATCACCGGCATCTGAATATCCATAAAGATTAAATCAAATTCTCCCGGCTTCGAATTGCAAAATGCTTCCACTACTTCTTTTCCGTTTACTGTCAGTTTACATTCTGCCCCTTCCATATTGAGGAGTGCCTCCAGGATTTCAGCGTTAAGCACATTGTCCTCCGCTGCCAGGAAACGCAAGCCTTCCATGAAGCGCTCTTCCGCCACCCCAACATCCTTTTCCTCACTCTCCGAGCTCTCTTCCTGTTTTTTTTCAGGGACCTGCAGCAGCTCCAGGTTAACGGTGAAAGTACTGCCTTTTCCCGGTGTACTGTCAACCAGAATTGTACCTCCCATTAAGTCCACAATATTTTTCGTAATTGCCATGCCCAAACCTGTTCCCTGAATCTCTCTGTTACTTTCAGTGTTCTCTCTGGAAAAAGGTTCAAATATGGTCTTCACATAATTCTCACTCATACCGCATCCGTTGTCCGCCACAACAAAACGCAGATGAATATGTCTGCGGATTGTGCTTTCCGTTCCCTCCACCTTCAGGAAGATGGTTCCTTCAGGCTGTGTGTACTTGACTGCGTTGGAAAGCAGATTCAAAAGAATCTGGCTTAGCCTGGTTCTGTCTCCCAGCAGCATCTTCGGAAGTTTTCCCTCTTTGCTTATCCGAAATGTCTGCCTCTTTGCCCCCGCCTGAGAGAGAACAATGGAACCGGTTTCCTCTAACAGCTCCTCCAAATCGAATTCCGCCACATGCAGGGTAGTCTGTCCGCTTTCAATCTTGCTCATATCCAGAATATCATTGATTAATCCCAGCAAATGTCGTCCGGAATAATCGATTTTTCTGGTATACTCCCTTGCCTTCTCCGGGAGCTCCACATTTCTCTCCAACAGTGTAGTAAAACCGATAATCGCATTCATAGGTGTCCTGATGTCATGAGATATGTTGGCAAGGAAATTGCTCTTTGCGGCATTGGCGCTTTTTGCCATCTCCAGTGCATTTTCCAGCGCCTGATTAGTCGCCTTTTCATCAGTTCGGTCGGATAAAACTACGATATATTTTTCGCTGTCACGAATCATGGTACAAAACGCAGTTGCCTGAAACCACAGTGTCGCACCTGTTTTCCGATGAATGTACTCACGCTCCCATTCTTTTTTCTCTCCGGGTATCATCTTCGGCAGCTCATCCGCAATTCTGGGTGCATCTGAATCCCGCAACAACCCGCTCAAAACATTGATATCATCCCGAATCACTTCCTCCGGAATCCCGACAATCTTGTATACATTGGGACTGATATAGCTCACACGCAGGGTATCTGCGTCAATCATCAGGAAAATATCATCTACGTTACCGGAAAGCATACTGAACAATTCTTCCCGGTACAGAATTTCCGTATCCTTTTCTTCCAGGCTTCGTCTGTTTTTTTGAATGACCAGCATCGTCAGCACGATAATAATTATCCCTGCAACGCCGGCAACCAGCATCAATGACGCCGTCTGTAATTTGTTCATACTGGCATTTACCACACCGGTAGGGACAACCCCCAGCACCATCCAATCTTCAAACTCCACGGGTTCATAGATCAAATAGTACTCGTCAAACTCCGTACGAAAGGATGTCGCTCCAAGGACACCATTCTGAAAATCCTGCCTGATTTTATCAATCCGGTCGTCACTCATATCCGATTTGCTTTCCAGCATGGCGATAAAGTTAAATATACTGTTTTCTCTGTTCTGGGCATTGTCCGCAAAAACCCGCCCGTCTCCATAGGCAATGTAGCTGTTGGATTTCCCGTTAAATGCCGATATTTCCAGGTTTGCCATAAGGTCCTTATTGTCAAAACTGATTGCGACTGCTTCATAGGAGAAACCCCTGAAGATTCCCTGTTCCGCCGGCACGGCAAAAATAATCAGTTCAGGAGACCCAAACAAAACCGCATTTACCACAACCGGCTGTCTTTCCACAATCAGCTTTGTAAGCTGCCGTTTCATATCCAGATATCCTTTATCTCCGTCAGGAGTCATATAAGCTCCGTCCTTGGAAATAAAGTAAAACTCTGTAAAACCCTCCTTTTCCTGCACTTCCCTGATAAAGCTTTCCACCAGGGCATCATCCCCCGCATCCCGAAGATATGGAACGCATTCCTCCATATTCTTCCAGTTTCTCTCTACCATACTGTGCAATGAACGGTTTGCCTGACTGTATATTTCCAACAGATGGCTGGTACTCTCCTCATAAATCGCTTTGGATACAAAACGGTAATAACCGACGCCTGCCGTTGCAACTATCCCAAATACAAAAATGACTGATATGATATGAATAAATCTTTTTCGCATAATCGCCGCCCTCTCAACGGATTGTTACATACTCCGTGGGCGCTTCCGGCTGCCCACCCTCCGCCAGTATCTCCTGAAAATACTCTATGGCGCTTCCTTCCATAGGCTCAAGCTTTTCCTTTATTTCTCCGGGCATAGGGCAATTCCGGAAAAATGCAGCTTCTATTGCATTGTCATTTCCCAGCATATTAACCCGAAAAAGCGCATTATCCTCAATTTCTTTACCGTTTATCGTCACTTCTTCCAACGTGTAGGTTCCGTCTTGGTTGTCCTTTATTTTATATTCCATACCACTGGTCACAGGAATCTGATTCAGGTGGCATATCGGATTGCTGCCGTCCTCCTTCACATTGACCAGCCAATCCATCACCTCCCTTATTTGTGCTCCTGTCAACTCAGCCTGCTTTAATGCAACACGGTTATGAATCAGCCATTTCATCTGCTCCTGCGTATATTCTCCCTCATAAATGGAAGAGGTGATAATTGTGGTGTATCCGATCAGCACATCTGCTCCTGTTGCCTTCCGCAAAGTATTGGCTACTGCCGAAACCGCTTTACTGCCATGTTCCGTAAAGGTATAATCATATCCTGTCTCCATATAGCAAACCGCTTCTCCCGCAGTTTCTTCACCGGGCATAGAAAGCTGTCTGTCAAAGTCTTCGTAAGCCTCCCTTGCGTCATACACCCCTCTTATCATATTTTGAACCACGTTTTGGGATATGGAAAAAAACTCTGTTGACGCCAGTCTTTGATACATATGATTCTGTTCCAGACAACGCTCTGCGCGAAGCAAACTTTTATCCGGTTCAAAGTTCACTGTCTTACTATAGGTAAGCACAGCATTGCCGGATGCGGCTCTGCGCTGCCCTTCCTCACTGAACATCGCCTCCAACACTTTTATGACATTTTCTTTCTTGACGGTATCCTGTTCCACATCATTGTTTACGGCAACCTGGAAAACAGGATAGGTCAGAAGCCAATTATCATTCTCGGTTTCTCCAAAATAAGGCAGCATGGTTGTATTGATTCCGTTTTCCGTTTGCAGGACAATACAATCACTGACTGTTCCCCGAAACATCGCAAGCCTTCCGTCAACAAATAAGGCTTTTATATCATTAAACGTTCTATTCATATCCTCGGGTTTTACATAAGTATCCGCAAGGAAGCGTTCCAGCTTGTCAAAAACCACCGGCCATACATACTCATCCAGCCCCGTGGCACCGTCTACCGTCTCGCTCTCATACTGCATACGCCAGTTTATTCCTTTCAGGCTCATTAATTCAGGAATAGCACACCCCTGCATTACCTCAAGGCAGCTGTAATCCGCCTGATAATCATTATAAAAGCCTCCAATTCCGTTTTCTTCAAATATTCTGCAGGCATTGGCGAAGTCAGCATAATTGTTGGGTAGCGGTACATCATAGGCCTCGAAGATATCCCGGTTGGCAATGATTCCGTCTACCTCCGCACACATGGGCAGCCACTGAATCGCTCCATCGGTATCACGATTATTTTCAATATAGGAGGTGTAAAATGTACCCACCAGCTCTGTCCTGCTTAAATCTAACAGATGATTCTTCAGCTGAGTGGCGTCATTTAACGAAAATCGACGGCAGGTTAGTATATCCGGCAAATCTCCCTTCTCCTCCAGGTAGCAATAAAAGTCCATGGAATTGTTGCCCACAATAAATTCAAAATCCAACTCCGGAAACTGTTTTTCCAACCACGGAGTTAACTCCTTCGTCATAGAAAAATCCCATAAATACATGGTAATCTTATTGCTGTCATTCTCTTCCCGTACTTCCCCTTTACAGGCAGACAACCCGATGAACAGCGTCACCGCAACAAATACAAAAACAATCCTCTTTTTCATATTTTCCCCTATACCAGTGCAATACTCTCTTCATTCGACAAAACTCTTTCATTAAATATAGCATAAATCCATAACCAATAAAACTATATTTCATCGCGCATTCCGTGTGCCGTCACAAACCTCTTGCGGTTCCGTCTTTCTGATGCTATACTTGTTGGCGAAAGTCAGAGCCGTACAGACGGCAGACGGGAGATACCATGAAAACACCGGAAAATTTGAAAAAGAAGAAACTGTTTTTGTTCGACATAGACGGCACTCTTGCGGTAGGAGATACGCTGTATGAGGGAAGCGCCGAACTTTTGTCCTATATTGAGCGCATCGGTGGGAAGTCCTATTTTATCACCAACAATTCTACCAAAAGCGGATTGGATTATGTAAAAAAATTCCGCAATGCCTTCCGTCTGGAAACCACAGAAGAACAATTTATCACCTCCGGTTACATGACTGTCTGCTTTCTGAAAAAGCATTACAGCGGCAAAAAAATATTTGTGCTGGGAACTGCTTCCTTCATAGCCGAACTAAAGAAAAACGGTCTGAAAGTAACGGAAACCGCAGATGAGAATATCGATTGCGTAGTTGTAGCTTATGACAGCGAACTCACTTACGAAAAGCTGATTCAGGTATCCAGGGTTCTGCAGACTGCAAATGTCCCCTTTTACGCCACCAATCCCGATTTGCGCTGTCCCATCGACTTCGGCTTTATTCCCGACTGCGGCGCAATCTGCGATATGATTACTGCCACCACAGACAAAAAGCCCATATATCTGGGTAAGCCAAGCAAAGAGGTGGTAGAATTGTGTCTGGAACTCTCGGGCTTTACCAAAGAGGAAACTCTGGTGGTGGGAGACCGGCTCTATACGGACATCGCCTGCGGCATCAACGGAGGTGTAGATACCTGCGTTGTTTTTACCGGGGAAGCCAAACCTTCCGATATGAAATCTACCCCTTATCCCGCAGACTACGAATTTCAAAATATAAAAGAGCTCCTGAAGCAATGCTCAGAAGCTCAATAGCTTGTTCGGATTTTCCCATGAATTCTTATTCGTGAATTGCTTTTTCAATAATACCGAAGCCCAAAGGATAAGGGCCGGTGTGAACGCCGATGGTAGCGCCAATCTGACAGACAGGAATCTCTTTTACATCAATTCCCCTGCCATGCAGTACCTCCAACGCATGATCCCTGAGTTCTTTTCCTTCCTCCATATCGTAGCCGTATCCCAACACGATGCTGTAGCAGTCAACCGGCAGATGACTGCTTCCGATGTAGTCCAAAAGCAGTTCCAAGGCTTTCTCCGTCGTTCTCTTTCTGCTGCGTCCGATACCCGAGGGATAAATCTCTCCGTTCTTCAGCGTGATGACCGGGCGGATACCAAGCACGCTCCCCGCCACCGCTGTCACCTTACCGATACGTCCGCCATGCTTTAAGTACTCCATATCGCCTATGGTAAAGAAAATTCTTCCCGTCCCCTTTATCTGCTCCAAACGTGCCACAGCATCCCGGTAGCTTGTTCCGGCATCCCGCAGTTTCACCGCTTCCAGTACATACAATCCCTGCAAAACCGTATTAATGCAGGAATCAATCACCGTAATCTCCGCACCGGGATATTCCTCCAACACAATCTCTCTGGCATTAACGGCGGACTGCACGGAGCCGCTGAATTTTGTGGTAATGCAAATACAAATCACAGGTGTACCTTCCTGTGCGTAGGGTAAAAAAACATCCACATAATCCTGGGTGGAAGGCATGGAAGACTTGGGATATACTCCCTTTTTGTCAACCATCTGCTGATAAAAATCCCTGACACCGATATCTACGTTTTCCTTTAAATAATGCTCATCATCAAAGGACACATAAAAGGGAACCACTGTGATATTCTTTTCTTCCGCCAGCTCTGTAGGCAAATCACAGGAACCGTCGCTGATAATATGGAACGTTTCACTCATATATAAACTTACCTTTCGTAAAAACATTTTAACCATGTACACGATACCACGTTCCAAATAAAATAGCAACTGATTTAAAGGCTCAAAAACATATTTTATAGTTTTTTAATCTTTTATTCGTGGTTTTGAATACTACTTTCAATTTAATGTATCATGATAAACACGTAACACATTTTCATAAAAGATTTTATCCAGTTGTTCCTCCGTGAAGCCTGCTCTTTGCAGCGCACACCAAAGCTTTTCCATACTTTGTACTCCGGGCAACTCCTCATGGGTATCAATTCCGTCAAAGTCACTTCCCAGTCCAATTACCTCAATTCCGCCCACATCCGCGATATACCTTGCATGACGCACCACAGCCTCTATGGTTCCGGGATTCTTCTCTCCAAAAGGAACTTCCTCCAGAAAGTCGGCACAGTAATTAAGTCCCATGACACCGCCTCTCTCTGCCAGCTTCCGAATCATATCGTCCGTCAGATTCCGCACACAGGGGCTGACAGCTCTGGCATCAGAGTGACTTGCCACAAAAGGCTTCTTCGTCACCTCCAGCACATCATAAAAGCCTGCATCCGAGAGATGGGATACATCGGGAATCATGCCCAGTTTTTCCATTTCGGCTACAAACTCCCTTCCCCGCCCCGTCAGGCCGTTCTTCTCATCCGGTGTGTGAAAATAAGCTTCAAAGGCGCTTTGGGATTCTCTTGCGTGTTTTCCCAGCTCTCTGTCAAAATTGGGGTATCCCAGCTCGTTTGGAAAATTCCAGGTCAGCGTAAGCATCCTCACCCCCATATCGTAAAGCTGCCTCAATTTTTGTATATCGCCTCCGCAGACAGCTCCCTCCTCCACCGTCAGCATAGCAGAGAGTTTTCCTTCCGAACGGTTTTTTTCAATATCCGAAAACCGAAGCACCGGTGCAATCAAATCGCTGTTCTTTTTCAGTTCTTCCCGATACAGCCGATACAGTCTGCACACCCGCTCCCAGGGGTCTTGGTCCCGGTCCAGTTCCACAAACAAGGCAAAATTCTGAAGCAGATAGTCTCCCTGTTTCATGCGAAGCAAATCCAGGTGGCCGGTGTTTTGCCGCAGGGTTTCTTTGCTTCCTTCGTCCTGCAGGTTGAGAAGTCTGCTGATGGTATCGCAGTGCATGTCGATGACTTTCATTTTATTTTGCAGCAGTTCAGTTAAGTAATTACTGTAAATGAACTGTCACTTTCTCCCTTCTGATATAATGATATCTGAGTTTCAGATACACGCCTTGTCATGCGTAGATGCAACAGGAGGAGTACCTTCCGATACTCCTCCTGTATTTGTACTAAATATATATTCGCTGATTTTTGAATCATTCGAAGGAATTACTGCTCTTTTTCCTTGTTCATCACTGCGAAATTAACGCCGGTGTCATCGGGCTTTTCCTCATCAAAGACATAATCTTTTCCGGGAAGTACAGCGTTGAGGATAATACCTACCAGAGCACCTACAGCCAGACCGGAGAGGCTGATGGTAACAGAACCGACAGCGAAGGAGATTGCTCCTGCTGCGCTGAACTTGATACCGATAGCCAGTACCAGAATCAATGCTGCAATGATAACGTTGCGGCTCTTGGAGAAGTCGCAGTGAGATTCTACCAGGTTACGAACACCGACTGCAGAAATCATACCGTAAAGCACCAGGGATACACCGCCCACGGTTGCGGAAGGCATGCAGCCGATAATTGCCGCAAACTTAGGGCAGAAAGAAAACAGGATTGCAAAGCAGGCTGCCACACGGATAACCAGAGGATCATATACCTTGGTCAGGGAAAGCACCCCTGTGTTCTCGCCGTAGGTTGTATTTGCAGGTGCACCGAACAGAGCAGCCAAAATGGTAGCAAGTCCGTCGCCAAGCAGTGTTCTGTGAAGTCCGGGTTCCTTAATGAAATTCTTTCCGACCGTAGAGGAGATGGCAGAAACATCACCGATGTGCTCCACAATAGTCGCCAGTGCGATAGGCATAATGGTAATGACTGAGGTAATCAGCAGAGAAACATTTCCGTCCTTGAATGCCCAGAATACGGTTCTGTCAAAATGAACGGGAAGGCCAACCCATGCCGCATCAGCTACGGATGAGAAATCAACACGTCCCATTATGGCTGCCAGCAGATAGGAGCCGATTACACCGATAATAATGGGAACAATCTTTATCATGCCCTTGCCCCAGATGTTGCAGATAATAATTAAAACAATGGCAACAAGCGCAATCAGCCAGTCGGAAGAACAGCTGTCAATAGCAGACTGTGAAAGTGTAAGACCGATGGCAATGATAATGGGGCCTGTTACGATAGGCGGGAAGAACTTCATTACCTTTCCGGTACCGAACAGCTTAATCAAAAGAGCAAGCAGCAGATACAACAACCCTGCGCAAGCTACACCGAAGCAGGCATAAGGCAGAAGTTCAGGTTCTCCATTTGGAGCAATGGCGAAGTAACCGCCTAAGAATGCGAAAGAGGAACCTAAGAATGCAGGTACCTTTCTCTTTGTCAGGAAATGGAACAGCAGTGTACCCAGACCTGCAAACAACAATGTTGTAGATACGTCAAGTCCCGTCAGAATGGGAACCAGAATCGTGGCACCGAACATTGCAAACATATGCTGCAGGCCCAGCACCGCTACCTTGGGAGCGCCAAGGGTTTTGGCATCGTAGATGCCGCTCTCGCCGAGAGTTGTCTTTTTCTCGCTCATGAACTCGTCCTCCTGTATTTTCCCCCCGTAAGCCCTGAGGTTATTGTCCCCAAGGTAATTTACAGGTTCTATTTCGCACAATGAGGCCGTATTCACGGCCTCATTACACTTTCTATTTCATAATAGTATGTTCTAAAACCTGAGTCAAGAAAAAATACAGCGTAACAGATGTTTTTTATTGAAGGAGATATTCCGGAACAGTATCCACTCCATTCTCATAAGTTTCAATCCCTGATTGGAAATCAATCTTTTCCGTCATATTTGGCTCTCAACTACTTTTATATTTATTTAAAACTCACTTCTTTCAGATAATCTTTCGATAAAAAAGCTGGATTTTGGAGTTTTGTACAAAGGCTCGCTGGCTTTCTTAAGCTCCTTAAATCCGTCTGCAAATAAACCCATATCTTTTCTTACTTCCTTTCTGCTTTACGCTTTCCTTATGAATTCACGCACCACACCGGGAACAACCACGGCCGGTGCCCGGATTGCTCCCCAAGGAATCTGTCTCACAGATTCCTTTTTAATGTGTAGCTTTATATGCAACAACACCTGCCACAGCTGCAATCACAGCCGCAATCATTCCAATCAGAATACCTTTTGTTTTTCTCTTATGCTCCCCGGCTTCATCCCTTGCCCCCAGAACACCAATCGTTTCCAACTGCTCCATTTATTCTTTATTTCGTTTTCTGTTAACAACAACGTCTGTAACATGTTACATAATTATTTTATCGTTTTTTACATTTTAACAACATGACGTTTTTGGAAAATAATTCTTTCCGGGAACGTCATGTTATTTTGTTACATTAATTCATACCATGTACTTAGTCACTTTCGGTTTATACACAAAAACTTACTACAAAGGAGAATAATCAATGAAAAGAAAATTTTTCGCTTTCGTAATTGCTGTTTTGTTTGGCACTTCTGCCATGATTATTTCAATGGGACAAGTTGTATCGACCCACAATTCCAACAGCTTTGCCCATAAAGAAGCTGACTCCCAAATACTCTTCTGCGCAATCGACAATGAAGACTGGGATGTCAAACAAGAAACGATTGATTATTGGAATGAATAGAACGGAAGATTTGAATTGACCGAATTCATTGAACAATGGATGCTTCTTCTTGTCCGAAGGAAAGAAATGAGTCCTCACTCCTTGAGCAAAAACGCGGCAGGAAGCCGTACCGGTTTCCTGCCGCATAAACTGTAATTCTGAAAAGAGAGCGCTTTCAATCCCTGATTGGGAATCAGTCTTCTCCATCCTCTTCCGCATCTTCGATTTCGTCCAGAAGCTCCTCCGGTTCATCCAGTATTTCTTCTCTGCTGTCACACATTTACTCAACGCTGTCTAACTGGGTTTCTAGGAGAGTCCTGGGGACAGTTTCCTTGACTCATTAAGGGTTGCAATTGGAACGACAATTCCAGCCCTGTATCCTGAAAGATATAGCAGATGCTACATTGGAATCCATGCTATTTGCAAATTTATCACATTTACAGACAAGTATTCCGGAGTATGATGATGGAAAACAGATTCTGCTTCTAATCGGCTTATCCCCGGAAAACTTCAGGAATTGATTGCGTCATGTTTATTGAATGGCGTGCTGTTTGAGAAAGTCCTTCCAAATCTGAATGTACTGTGCCTTCAGATGTACCCCGTCAAAGGTATAGGATTTCTCCATACCTCCCGTCTCGTCACAGATGAGAGGGTTCACATCCAGATAGAAAATCTTCCGGTTGTCTGCCAGCTTTTCCAACTCTTCGTTGCGGGCAACAATTCCTTCGTTGTTGATGTAATCGCCCTGTTCGGAGCGCTCTGTCGTCACCTTCATAATTGCCTGGATATAGATGATGGCATCGGGCTGCAGCTCCTGCAAATGTGTCAGTACTTCCTTGTACTTTTCAATGAAGGTTTCCACGGTTCCCGTACCCATCTCGTTAATGCCGATCATCAGGTAAATTTTCGTAAAGGAATTCTGCTGCAACGCCTCCTCCACGGTAATCTTCCTTTTCTGTCCCGGAACCTTAACGATGGCTGAGTCAAACATTTTGTATACCGTCAGCCCTGTGGACGCATAGAAAGTTGATATATTTTCAAGGTCCCCGTATTCATACATTCCGACGGTTCGGGAATCTCCGATGAATACCGCATCGGCAAAATAATCATCTTCCACCGTGACGTAAACCGGCTCTGCCGCCTCTTCTCCGGGTGCTGTCGTCTCTTGGTCAGGCTGCCCCGGCATCGTTTCCTGCTGTCCCGGCTCCGTCCCGGACTGCTCCGAATCCGCAACCGGTTGCTCCGGCATACTATCATTGTCCGCCGGAGCACTGCTTCCCGATTCTGCCGTTTCCTGCGTATCTTCTGCATTTTCTCCGTCTCCGGAGCCGGACGTTCCGGGAGCATCTTCCTGTACAGGTGTCCCTGCTAAATCCGTTTCCTCATTCTTTCCTGCAAGCTCCATGCAGAAAGCCTTGACCTGCGCCAACGGTTTGGCATATACCTGCCATTTGTCCACACAGGCTAAATACAAAAAACCGGCTACCGTCATCAAAATCAAATAAGACCATTTCTTCCAAAATTTCAATTCAAAATCAGTTCCTTTCCGTTTCCGGTCCTGCTCACATACGGTTAATAATTAAAATACATAAAAGGGTTCTGTCCTTCTACCTGTATCCGCCAAATGCACAGCCAGAACAATACCACAAGAATCAGTTTACAGAAAAAACTATCTTTAGAGCGTCTAAAAACTTTCTGTAACACAGGCGTACAGGCAACTGCACCGATACCCAGAAGATACCAGTAATTCTGCAATGCTCTCATCCAGTCTCCGGCACTGACACGGATTCCTTCCATTACGCCAAACATTCTGCCTAAGATAATCTGTAACTGGGACACATCCGTCACGGCAAAGCATACCCATGTCACCGGTATCACAATCCAGAGATACAGATGCTGTATCGCTTTCAGCGGACCCTTATGAAACACTTTGTCAAACCCAAGAGCGCTCAGCTGTCTTTCAAACACAATAAGCAGCCACAATAGCATGCCCCATATCAGGAAATTTGCCGTACTTCCATGCCAGATTGCAGTTAAAAGCCAAACCGCCAGAAGATTGCAGACTGTTCTCAGTTCTCCTCTGCGGTTTCCGCCCAAGGGAATGTAAACATAGCGGCAGAACCATCTTCCCAGAGTAATGTGCCAGCGTCTGTAAAAATCCCGGACGGAGCAGGCCATATAAGGCATTCTGAAGTTTTCGGGCAACTCAAACCCCAAAGCTTTGCCAAGGCCGATTGCCATGAGAGAATAACCGTAAAAATCGAAATAGATTTTCATGGAATACACAATGGCTGCAAGCCATGCCATGGGAGTGGAGATGCTCTCGAACCCGATCACCTGTACATCATGCCACAAAAGTCCCAATCTGTCCGCCAACAGCACCTTGAAGGCCAATCCCACCGTAAATACCTTCATGCCCTCCTCCAATGTTTCCAGCGAGAACCTTCGCTGCCTGAGACTGTCACTCACTTCGCCATATCTGACAATGGGACCGGAAATCAGCTGCGGAAACATTGTGACATAAGTGGCAAACCGTATAAAAGATGTCTCTCTTTTTTGTTCTCCCTGATAAACATCAATCAGATAAGACATCACCTGGAATGTATAAAAACTGATGCCAAGAGGAAGACCGTTTTTCTCTGCCACCACTTTAAAAAATACCAATGCTCCGATATTGACTGTAATCGCCGCGACAAACATCCTACGGCGCCTTTTTTCATATTTACTTTTCTTTTGTCTCTTATCCTTGCCCTTCTGCCGTGAGCTCTTCTCCAGGTGCAGCCCTGCCATGTAATTTAACAGAACGGATACCATAAGCAGCACCAGATATCTCGGTTCCCCCAGCGCATAAAAAATCAGGCTTCCTGCCAGAAGCACCATATTTTTTATTCTGTCGGGGGAAATTCGATAAAGAAGCAGGAAAAACGGCAGAAACATAAGCAGGAACTCTACACTGCTGAATATCAATAAACATCACATCTTTCATTACTTCTATAACTATATAGTACCCTGAGATTTCCAACATTACAAATTAATATTTATTAATTTTAAGTTCCAAATTGTTACAAATCGGTAGCAATTCCATAACATTTGCAGTACACTTAAAAAAGTAAACAGCGATATGCAAAACCCTAAAACGCCGTCAGGTTTTATCCGTTTCTGCGGCAGAATGTGAGGCAACATGAAAGAACAACTTTACACCATACCCTTAAACGATGCCGTCAATGCAAATGACGAATGTCCTTTTTGCTTTATCGAGCGAAGTATTGAACAGGACTTAATTGATTTTGTCCTGGGCAGCAGTGCCTCCTACATGGAGGCTGATATCCGCGATATGACTGACAGGGCAGGCTTCTGCCGTTCCCATTTCAAAAAAATGTTCGACTACGGCAACACTTTGGGCAATGCCTGGATTTTAAAAACCCATTACCGCCGCATCATCGGAGAGATGAAGAAGGAATTTGCAGGTTTTAAGCCCGGGAAAAGCTCTCTGAAGGATAAATTCCGCAAAACTGCCGAGAGCGGAAATGCCATCGGTGTGTGGGTACGGGAAAAGGAATCCTCCTGCTACATCTGCAGCCATTTCAGGGAGACCTACGAGAGATATATGGATACATTCTTCTATCTCTGGAAGCAGGATTCTGATTTTCGGGAAAAAGTCAGGAAAAGTAAAGGATTCTGTCTGCCGCATTTCGGTGATCTCTGCGAAGCCTCCGACTCCAAGCTTACCGACAGGGAAAAAGAAGATTTCTATGGTTGTATGTTCCCTCTGATGGAACAAAACATGGAACGACTCTCCGAGGATGTGTCCTGGATGGTGGAAAAATTTGACTACCGCAACAAGGATGCGGACTGGAAAACTTCAAAGGATGCCATTCAGCGCGGCATGCAGAAATTAAAAGGAGGCTATCCGGCGGATGCCCCCTATAAAATGTCAAAATAAATTTATTTCACCGGTATCAGTTTGTCGACCTTGAGGATGTGGTTTACAAGCCAGCTGAGCAGAAAATCTACAAGTTCCGTCAGATACTCCTGCTGATTGTCATCCACGTCATCAAGGTTGACTTCTTTCAGCTTATCCACAAATGCCTGATGCGCTCTCTGCTGAGCCGCCAGACCATCATATCCGATGCGCTCCATATACTCTTCCTCATCATGGAAATGATGAATCGTGTATTCTTTTAATCGATCCAGTATTGCCATAATTTTATCATACTTGTCATGCAACAGTTCTTCCCGAATCAGGTCGTTAGCTTCCCGAATAATCCGAAACAGAGTCTCATGCTCCTCATCCACCAGCCTGATACCGGTTCGATACTGCTCCGTGAAGGCAAAGGGATCCTTGCTTTCCGCCACCGGATGAATCTGACCTATCATAATGTCGCTCCCCAGGATGTGATGATACAGCCAACGGGACAGATATTCCAGCATCTCTTTCAGTATCCGTTTTCCGTCCTCTTCGTCCAAACTGTCCGGGGAAATCTCCTCCAGCTTCTCCCGGAATGCCTGATGCTCTTTTCTCTGGCGCGGTAATTCCGGGTCATTCATTTTTTCCATGTATTCCTCTTCATGGTCAAAATGGATTTCTGCGTACTTTTTCAGGGCTCTCAAAAGACTCTTGGCCCCGGATACGGAAGCAGATTCCTTTTCTGCCAGTTCAAATGCTTCATTGATAATGTCAAAAAGTTGACGATGTTCCTCATCAATCTCTAAAATGCCTGTCATGCAATCATCTGTAAATTGATACATCATAACCACCACGCCTTTCTTTTGTCCGCTCACTGTCTGTAAACCAGCTTCTTTACCATATTGAGATAATCGCAGATTTCTCCGTACAGCATCTCCGGCTGGAAAGATGAATCCTGAAATCTCTCCGTCATCAGTCCTTTCACGGTAAAATCCAACATCTTGCGCAGCTTCTCACCGTCCACCCCCGACGGAAGCATATTGTAGTCTATCTGCGCATTTATCCCCTGATAGGTTTCCTCCAACACGCTCCGTTTTTCCTCAATGGCCAGCAAAGCCTCGCTGACATCTTCAGACATGGACCTGTTTAAAAACTGCTGCATATACGGATAGCCACGCATGGCATGCATACGTGCACATTCCGTCTGCTTCATCACCTCAAACAAGTCCTTCTCCTTGGAATCCACGGTGGAGCGAAGTTCCAGATTCATATATCTCACACTGTAATCATAGATAAAACTATATACACCAAGCTTACTTTCAAAATAATGAAACAGGAGCCCCTTGCTGATGGCTGCTTCCCTGACAATATCATCGGTGCTTGCATGACGATACCCCTGAAGGGCAAACACCTTCAGCGCAGCGTTAATCATTCTGTCCTGTTTCTCCTTTTTCAAATCAAAGAACTTGCCGTTCATACAACAATCTCCTAATCGTAAGTTCACGAATATGCGCTTATTATATCATGAATTATGTTTAAATAAAATTATAATTCCTAAAAAATTTGTAAATTTGTACATATTCCCTTTTCAATTTAGCAGAATAGTATTAAAATAATGATTGGTAGAATCAACCAACCGAAAGGAGTAACCTATGGCAAAGAAATTTGGAAAATTCCTGCTGGTCACCGCAGCAATCGGAACAGCCGCAGCAGCTGCTTATTATTATCTTCAAAAAAAGGATACTGTAAATACCGTACCCGAGGATGACGATTATGATGATTTCAGCGAGGATTTGGATGAGGTTTCCGAAAGTTCCAGAAATTATGTACCCTTAACCCCCGAATCCAAAAGCGTTGAAGAACCCGAGAAAAAAGAAGAATTCACTCCTCTGAACGAAACCGTTGCCCGTGTGGCGGATAAGGTCGAAGAAACTGTGGAAGAGTTTTTTGATGAAGAAGATTCCACAGACGAGGAACCTGAAATTTCCGACAATTGACAACAGATATCAGAACGCACCGCTTAAAACGGTGCGTTCTTTTTTACAGCCAGACTTTGTGAAGCCGCCCGACCCCTTCTTCAATTTGTTCCCGGTTCAGAGCCCCAAAGCCCAGAAGTATTGTCCCTGCCCTACTGTCTTCATACTCTTTGCAGGCTTCCGCATCTTTCATACTGTCAATCAGACCGTAAACCCGTACCCCCTGTTCCGCGGCTCTGCGAACCAGCTCCGCCTCAGGCAGATTCTTTTTGGAAGTTAGCAAAAGATGCAGCCCTGCATTTTCTCCCGAAATCGTAAAATCATTTCGAAACGGCTTCAGACACTCCAGCAACAGCTCATGCTTTGCCCGATACATTTTCCGCATCTTATTCAAATGCCTTTCAAAGTACCCGTCCCTGATGAAACAGTTGAGAATACTCTGATCAATTCTGGATACGGTACAGGAATAAAAAGAACAATCCCTCCTGTATTTTTCCAACAGGGGCTTCGGCAAAACCATAAAGCTGACTCGAATGGCAGGCGCTATGGCTTTGGAAAAACTGCCCAGATATATGACGCGCCCCTGTTCATCCGATGCCTGCAGTGCAGGAATCGGCTTTCCGTGATAGCGGAATTCACTGTCGTAGTCATCCTCTATCACATATCTGCCGGGTTCTCTGTACGCCCACTTTAAAAGCTCAAGTCTTCTTCCGATAGGCATGACAACACCGGAAGGGAACTGATGGGACGGCATAACATAGACTGCGCTCACATCCTCCCTGTCAAGCTGCTTTACCATCATTCCGTTCTCATCCATATCCACCGTAACAATATGATACGCAAAAGACTGAAAAATCTGACGGGATCTTCCGTAAGTCGGATATTCCATGGCAATTCTCACATGGCGGCCCAAAATCTTTTCCAGCAGCATCAGTAAATAATCGTTTCCCGCGCCAACCACAATCTGCTCCGGTTCACAGTTGACTCCTCTTGAGGAATGCAGATATCGGCTGATGGTCAGCCGCAGATCATAGTCCCCCTGAGGTTCCCCCCTGGAAAACAAATCGCGGTTTGCATCGGTAAGAATGCTTCTGGTTATTTTTTTCCAGACGCTGAACGGAAAACCCGACATATCGATATCGTGGGGTGAAAAATCGTACTCATACAGCATCTTGTTCTGTTCTGCTTCCTCTTTCGGAAAATGCATATCCGGAGAGACCACTGCTCTTTGCTTCTTAACTGTCCCTTCCCTGTCTTCGATTTGCAGTACTTCCTCCAAAGGACATACAAAATAACCCTTGCAGGGACGAGACTCAATATATCCTTCATCCAACAATTGACCATACGCATAATCCACGGTACTTCTTGCCACCTGAAGGTAATCCGCCAAAGAACGCGTGGAGGGAAGCCTCTCCCCTTCAAGAAGCTTCCCGCCCCGGATTTCCCTTTTTATATGTTCGTAAATCTGCTCATACAGGCAGACACTGCTGTCTGTCTGCAGGCGAATTGTCATATCATACATAGTCTCATCTCAGATTTCACAATACAGGCATTAACCGTTCTTTTTCAATTCTGCAAGTATCAAATCCTTTAAATCCCTGGTCTTGTCCTTCATACGCGCGTTCGCTGAGGGCGAAGTTAAGATGCCTGCAACAAGGCGGCTTGCCAAATCATATTTTTTAAACCGGAACGAAAGTACTGCCAATAAATAATCCACGGTAATCTCATCCATGCCGCACATCGGATAATTCTCCGTTTTTCTGGCTTCCACAAACCCTATGTAAGCATTCTGCAGGTACTCGTTCTCCTGCTTTTCCAGTTCTGCCGACAATTTGGTATTTCCGCTCTCCGCAAGGGATTCCCGCCAGCCCCTTACCAGCCAGCCGCTTTTTAAGCAGATATAGGCCTTCTCGCTGGCTTTGGACTTTTTCACCACCGCACAGACAAGCGCTAATTTATAGCGTTCCATCGCCTGCTCATAGCTGTAAATCTCGTCATGATACTCGGTTATATGCACATTCATGCTGATTTTTTCCTTAATCAGCTTAGCCTGGGCACTCCCCACATTTGCAAAATATCTGCTCAACGCCGCATAACCGCACACAGGACACAGCTCCACGTCATATTTTACCGCGTCGATGCCCTCATATCTTGCACGCAAATCCATGTCGGTTCCTATCAGCTTTGCTTTTCCGGTTTTCATAATCTTTGCGGGAAACTCCGTACCACAGACAGGACAGGTAAAATTTTTATCATAAATTAAGTCTTTTTCTTCCACTTTGGGAGGTCCGGCAGCCGTTTCAGCTTTCTTTTCGGGCTCTTCCTCCTCAAACACATCCATCCCCTCAAGGCCTCCGAGACCAAGGCCACCAAGTCCTGATAATATTCCCATATTTCCCTCCGTTTCCCCTTCCCCTATTTCGGAAGTACAAAAGAACTCTTTAACGACACAATGCGGTTAAAAACAAGCTTTTCCGGAGTTGAATCCTTTGCATCCACACAGAAGAATCCCTGTCTGACAAACTGGAATCTGTCGTATGCCTTTGCTCCCCCGAAAGTCGGCTCCAAAAAGCACTGCTTCACCGTGAGGGAATTGGGATTCAGATAAAGCTCTCCCTCTTCGTTGTATATGGAGCCCTTCTCGTTTGCCACATCCTCATCAATCAGATTCTCATAGAGACGTACTTCAGCAGGAATCGCTGTCTTTGCCGCAACCCAGTGTATGGTACCCTTAACCTTTCTGCCGTCGGGACTGTTTCCACCCTTCGACGCAGGATCGTAAGTGCAGTGTATCTCCGTCACATTGCCCTGTGCATCCTTCACACATCCTGTACACGTCACAAAATATGCATTCATAAGTCGCACTTCATTTCCGGGGAACATACGGAAGTATTTCTTGGGCGGCTCCTCCATAAAATCATCGCGCTCAATATAAAGTTCTCTGCCAAAAGGAATTTCTCTGGTACCCAGTTCTTCATTTTCCGGGTTATTCACAGCAGTAAGCATTTCTGTCTGCCCTTCCGGGTAATTGTCGATTACCAGCTTCACAGGATCCAGAATTGCCATATAGCGAGGTGCTTTTGCTTTTAAGTCCTCACGGATACAATACTCCAAAGCCGCATAATCAGCCACAGACTGAGCCTTGGATACGCCGCACATCTCCACAAACATTCTGATGGATTCGGGCGTAAAACCTCTGCGCCTCAGCGCAGCAATGGAAACCAGTCTGGGATCATCCCAGCCGTCTACGGTCCCGTTCTGAACCAGTTTCTTAATATATCGTTTTCCGGTAACCACATTTTTCAGATACATCTTTGCCTGCTCAATCTGCTTGGGAGGATGCGGGTATTCCAATTCCCTTACCACCCAGTCATAAAGCGGTCTGTGATCCTCAAATTCCAAAGTACAGATGGAGTGGGTAATTCCCTCAATTGCATCCTCGATGGGATGGGCAAAATCATACATAGGATAAATGCACCACCGGTCTCCTGTGTTATGATGGGTCATATGAGCTACACGATAGATTACGGGGTCGCGCATATTGATATTGGGAGATGCCATATCTATGCGGGCGCGAAGCACTTTCTCTCCGTCTGCATACTTTCCGTCCTTCATCTCCTGAAAAAGTTTTAAATTCTCCTCCACGGAACGGGTACTGTAAGGATCCTCTTTGCCGGGCTCGGTAAAAGAACCTCTGTACTCCTTAATCTGTTCTGCGGAAAGATCCGAAACGTAAGCTTTTCCCTTCCGAATCAGCTTCAGGGCAGCCTCATACATCTGTCCGAAATAATTGGACGCAAAGAACAATCTGTCCTCCCAGTCCGCTCCCAGCCAGGCTACATCCTCCTTGATGGACTCAACAAACTCAATGTCCTCCTTCGTAGGATTGGTGTCATCAAAACGCATATTGAATTTACCGCCGTATTCCTGCGCCAGTCCGTAGTTTGTCAGAATTGCCTTGGCATGTCCGATATGAAGATATCCGTTGGGCTCCGGCGGAAAACGGGTATGCACGGTATCGTACACTCCCTCTGCCAGGTCCTTGTCAATAATCATCTCAATAAAATTCCTTGATTCTGTCTCGCTCATTTGGTCGTTCCTTGCCTTTCCAAACCACATGGTCTAATTACCAGTTTCCTTTTATAATAGCACATGTGCCGAAGCATTATCAAGTAGTTCTTTCGGTCTCAGACCCGTAAACTCGCAATATAAACATTGACAGGAAACACAAACTATTCTATTATTTACAATATAACAGTTTAGCCGGACGCAGTGATATCTGTTAAGCGGCGGAAACTTCACAAAACAACCTTACAGAGGACTCTATGAAAAAATGATTAAAAAAATCAGGAATAAACTTTCAGTGTATCTCAGAGAAAATGCAATGGTGCCTCCTCAGGCACATTATGAGGAGAGCTCATCTTCCACGCAATCCTCTCTCGTCATCTGCGCCGGTCTGGCTACGCTGGTTTTTGTCTTATACTACCGAATTGCTCATGCTTTCTGCACCGCAGATGGTCTTCAGGACATGAAAGCACACGCTGAGTTTGCCCTGAATTTTTATTTAAACCCCAAGGTTTTTTTTCAGACATGGCTCAAGGTTCCTCACATGCTCTGGCATCTTATTGTCAAGTTCTTTCAGTCCAAGGCGCATATGCCGCTTGCGGAGGCAGCGTCATTTACTTTCGCCTTGTTCGGCGTATTTTCCTTTGCTGTTACGGTCTGGTTCCTATATGGACTACTCAAGGCATATACCGGTCAGAAAAAGCTGGCATTGGCCTCTTTCGGCTCAGCTTTCCTCTCCTTTACGGGTCCCTTGATCATGGAATGGTTTTCCGATGGCTACATGGGGCAGTTTACTCCAAATCCCATGCATAACCCGACCCATATGGCAACCAAGGGATTCGGTCTGCTGGCCATGATGGCAGGAATCGACATCATTAGAAAATATCGCGGTCAGGAAACCGTATTTTTCAAGGGCAGAAGACTGTATCTCTACTTTGGTCTTTTCTCCTTTTGCTCCGCATTGGCAAAACCGACATTTATGTATATGTTGCTGCCCGCCGGTGCAATCATGATTCTTCTTGATCTCCTGGAGAGTGCACGGAAAAAGACACCGTCCTTGAGAGTCGTGTGGGACGCCGCTTGGAAACTGGCTGTTGCCACTCTTCCGACCTGTGCTTATATTCTGGCAGAATATGTAGCCTTGTTTTTCTTCGGCAAAGAACAGGGCATCTCTGTGGTGCTGACAAAACCCTTGGAGGTGTGGCACTTTTTCTCATTAAATGTGCCAAAAAGCATCCTGCTTGGCATGTGCTTTCCAATCTGGATGCTTTTGACAAACCCCGGCTATTTTTATAAGACCACGGAGGGAAGACTTGGGGTATTGGGATATTTGACAGGCGTGTTGGAATTTTCCGTGCTGGCAGAATCCGGCAGTCGAAAGGACGCAGGCAACTTTGCTTGGTGCATGATGGCGGGTATGACGATATTTTTTGCGGTGAGTGTATGCCGTCTGATACTTTCCACCATGCAGAAGAAGTGCGGTGCGAGACATGCCGCTTATGTAATCTTCAGCTGGTTCCTGTTATTTTTACATGTCTATTCGGGGTTATCCCTATACGATGTTTTTGCCGGAATACTGTGACAAAGTCTGCTTCCTGCGCTATTTTTCTTCGACATCATAGCTCCTTACAAATATATCCCGTTCCACAACATAGATATCATGAAGGTCATCACAGCGGACTGCCAGATAGTCTCCGGGCTTTCCGAGCATATATTTATTCTTATCCCATTCGGTAAACACTTTAACTCCCTTATCCAGAGGACGGGCGTAAATATGGGTTTCCCCTCTGGGGATACATCCGTGCGCATAATCCGACAGAAGCATATCCCTGCCGTTCAACCTGTTTTTTATCACCGGAGCATACTCTCTCTTTTGGATATAAGCTTTTTCATCACAGGTTTCTTCCAACGGAGCATAGGTATCCAGGAATTTCTTTTGTCTGTTGGGGTAGACCTCACCTTTAATCCCGATGATGATATAAAGGTCCTCCTCCACAGTCATATCAATATCTCCCTCCAGCGTACGGATTGTAATTGGCGTACCGACAGGGAGAATCTCATCTGCCTTTGCATACGCAACGGGAATCTTCCGCTTCACATACTTTTTCATCGCACTCACATCGACATCATAGCTGTCCGCATAAATCAGCTCAAAACAGTCGAAATATTGTGTCATCCGATTGTTAAAATATCCTTCCGTATGCAGTGTCGGATAATTTTCCTCATATTTTCGCAGACTGATAAAGCCGCCGGCTTTCTCATAATGTCCTCCGCCGGATCCGATTCCCTCTGCCAGGAATTCCGCCAGCTCACTGGCATTGACCTCCTTGACACAGCTCCGCACGGAAAATTTATATCCGTCGTTGACTTCATTGAATACAACACAGGTCTTAATTGCATCCACCTGGAGCAGAAAATCACTGATTAACCCCAGGATATTCGGATCACAGGGCTGCGCCTTGATGACTGCGAATTCGTAATCATCATTATAACTGTAACGAATCAGGGCAATTCCGGCAATCTCCAGCTCCTTTAAGGATAAATTGGAATTTCGGAATAAGGTAATCAGACTCTTGTCCGTTTTCACTGCTTCCCTCATATCCATATCCAGAGGATTATACAGCTCCGAGAACTGATTGGTGTCCGTATAGAGTCCGTAATACAGCGCTGTGCCAAGGTACTCTTCACTGTTTACATCAAATTCCTCTTCCCGCAACAATTTCCACACCAGGGTAGCGCAGCTTCCCAGATTCGGATTGATTACGCTCAGGGGAATAGCATCTTTTTCCAACTGATGATGATCGATAATCGCCACATGCTCCGCAGCCAGCCCCGTCACATTGCCCGAACCGTACTGACAGTCCACAGTAATCAGGAGTCCTTCCACCTGTAACGTCTCACCCTTGGCGACACGGACATATTCCACAGGCAGATGCAGCTTATCCACCATCAGGCAAAGGTTTGATTTCTGTATCTGATTTCTTCCGCTGTAAACCAATCGAACCGCTTTTCCCTTACTTTGGAAGTAGCAGTACAGGCCATACCCCGATGCCAATGTATCCGCATCCGGGTTATCATGGCACTGTATCGTTATTTTTTCGTAAATTTCAAGATCTGACAGCCTCATAAGATATCCTTCCTCAGCACTAAATTAGTGATGGAACAGTCTGATTCCGGTAAATACCATCACCATATCGTACTTATTGCAGCATTCTATCACTCCATCGTCACGTACAGAGCCTCCGGGCTGTGCAATATATTTCACACCGCTCTTATGTGCTCTTTCAATATTGTCGGAGAAAGGGAAGAACGCGTCGGAACCAAGAGTTACATCCTGCATTTTATCCAGCCATGCGCGCTTCTCCTCTCGTGTAAATACAGGGGGTTTTACCTTGAAAATCTGTTCCCATGCCCCATCGGCCAACACATCCATATATTCATCACCTATATAGACATCAATGGCATTGTCTCTGTTGGCTCTTCCCAGACCTTCCACAAACTGCAGATTCATCACCTGAGGAGACTGGCGCAGGAACCAGTTATCCGCCTTCTGACCTGCAAGTCTCGTACAATGGATACGGGACTGCTGTCCTGCACCGATACCGATAGCCTGACCGCCCTTAACATAACAAACCGAATTGGACTGGGTGTATTTCAAGGTAATCAGTGCAATCTTCATATCAATGAGGGCACTCTCGGGGATTTCCTTATTTTCGGTAACGATATTGGACAGTAAATCGCCGTTAATATCCTGCTCGTTTCTTCCCTGCTCAAAGGTAATTCCGTAAACCTGCTTTTTCTCCACAGGTGCGGGAACATAAGACTCATCTATCTGAATCACATTATAATTCCCGTTCTTCTTGGATTTCAACATGGTAAGCGCTTCCTCGGTATATCCGGGCGCGATAACACCGTCGGAAACCTCTCTCTTAATCAGTCGTGCAGTATCCGCATCGCATATGTCGGAAAGAGCGATAAAATCGCCGAAGGAAGACATTCTGTCCGCACCTCTTGCCCTTGCGTATGCACAAGCCAGAGGAGAGAGCTGTCCCAAATCATCCACCCAGTAAATCTTTGCTAGTGTATCTTCCAGCGGCTGACCTACCGCCGCTCCTGCCGGAGAAACATGCTTAAAAGAAGTTGCGGCGGGAAGCCCTGTAGCTGCTTTCAGTTCCTTCACCAGCTGCCAGCCGTTGAAGGCATCCAGAAAGTTGATATAACCGGGCTTACCGTTCAGCACGGTAACCGGCAGTTCGCTTCCATCCTCCATATAAATTCTGGAGGGTTTTTGATTCGGGTTACATCCGTATTTCAACTCGATTTCATTCATAATAGTATATTCCTTTCTCCGTAATTTATGATATTACACACAGTTTACTGATTCTTGTTAACAATTCTGGTTTCATAAGCCCCGGTGGCAATGTCGATGTATCTCACAAACAGAGATACCTTATTGTCGGGATTTAAACTGCTCCAAACCATTTCGGTAAAGCTGTCGATGTCTCCTGCAATCTTCACTGTTTTCGGCTCCCCATGAAAACTGGGCAGCGGATTCCCGTCATGCATGTAGGTGTGAATGAAACGACCTGTACCGGCTGCAGGATTATCGTAAGTATAGGTGTATCTGTTACAACAGGAAGGATCTCCGTCATCACTCTTTAATATCGACATGGAAAAATCATAATCTCCGTTCTCCACATGCATCAGACCGGAGATTCTGGGCGTATAGTTGGGACCGTCCGGCTCAAACTCCCTGCTTCTCAAAGCCTGTTCAAAAGTCAGTCCCTTTTGAAGGCCATCGTAAACCGTGTCGGTTTGGTCACCGTTTGTGACAATGGTTTCCTTTCCCAATACTCTCACGGGAGCATAGATAATTAGGCTGGGATCCTCCAATTTGGAAGGATCAAAGGCTTCTGTACGGATTCCTTCTCCCTCAGTCACAAAGACACGGTTGCGGCTGTTGGAGCTTCTTCCCATAATGAAATAGGCCGTGACTGCATACTTTCCATCTTCAGAACGCCCAATGACAATACCTCTTCCGGGATATTCGTTGTTTCTCAGTTCCTGATCCAGTTGTAACATATATTCCTCCTTGTTTTGCGGAGCAAAATTCCTCCTTAAATAGACAAAAACCACCTGAGCATCACAAAAATAGGTGGTGCCCAGGCGGTCGGCTATCATACTAGCTGCACTCCCCGTGGGTACTCCCACTTCCGCCAGTCATGCAGCTGATATATTTATATTACACGCTTTCGCCTGAAAATGCAAGTATTTTTGGGCTTACACTCCACCGCTGCAATACTTTGCTTCAAAGTCCTCTCTCTTCATGGGACGGTCAAAATAAAAGCCCTGGATATACTTAACCTTCATATTTCGTACAACTCTGTACTGTGCCTCTTTTTCGATGCCTTCTACACAAATGCTCACACCCAGTGTCTCCGCAAGTTCTGCCACCATCTTGACAAAAGATTGTGAATAACCATCCTCTGCCAGGTCTTTCACAAAGCTCTGATCCACCTTAATCATATCAAGCGGAATCTCTCTGATATGATTCAGCGAAGAATATCCCGTTCCAAAATCATCCAATGCAATTTGAACCCCCAGCGCCTTGATACGGTTCAATATTTTCTTCATTCGTCCCATATCGTTGATAGCAAGGCTCTCTGTCACTTCAAGAGTAAGAGACCTAGGCCTGATTCCCGTTTCCGCAAGGGTTTTTTCAACCATTTCCACCACATCCGCCTGTAACAGTTGGACCACGGAAAGATTGACATTCACCTTGTAGTCATAACCGGCATCATTCCACATTTTACAACGCAGGCAGGCTTCCTTTAAAATATGATTACCGATTGGATTAATCAACCCCAGATACTCTGCCAGAGGAATAAACTCCGATGGCGGTATAAAACCGAGGTTGGTACTGTTCCAGCGGACCAGCGCTTCCGCACCGGCACATTTCCCACCGTCCTGTACATTGATAATGGGCTGATAATACACTTCAAATTCGCTGCATCCTTCTGCAGCGGCATCACGCATATTCTTTTCCATATCCAGGCGACGGCCGGAAGAAGTGTTGATTCCCACACTATAGCTGGCCACCCGGTTCTTTCCGCTCTTCTTGGCCTCATACATGGCTATATCGGCCTTCTTAATCAAATCCGCCACGGAATCGCCCATATTCGGAAAGGTTACAATTCCCATACTCATGGTACAGTAATAATCTGTATCCTTTAAGAACCAGGGCTTCGCAAAAATCTGCTTGATATCTTCTACAATTCTGTCAAATTCGGAATATTGCTTGGGCGGAATGACTATGACGAATTCGTCACCTCCCATACGGTAACAGGTATCCTCAATCCCCTGAATTCTCTGTAATGAATGAGAAATTGCCTTTAAAAGCACATCCCCGTATTGATGCCCCAGTCCGTCGTTAATATGCTTAAAATCATCCAGATCAAGGTATAACAGCGCACCGATGGTATTTGTTTTCTTTGCATGATCTATCTGCCTTGCCAAATCCCGCTCACAGCACATTCTGTTATAAAGCCCTGTCAGGAAGTCCGTATATGCCTGTTGCTCAATCTTCCTTTGATACAGCTTCTTATCTGTGATGTCATACAGGGAATACAAAACAGCAGCCTTCCCGTCAACCCAGGAAATTTCCTTGGATATCAAATCATACCAACGGGCACACTCCTCATGGTGAACCTCACAGATACCGTTCTCCTGACCGACCTCAACCCCGGTCTCCAGCAGGTCCACAAAAGTATTATCTTTCAGTTCTTCCGCAAAAGTATTCTGAAGCTTTCGGTTTGCAAACAGCTTCTCTCCTGTACCCTTATCCCGCACATAGATGGCACATCCCACATTGTCCAGGATTGCCTCCAATGCCTCGTAAGAACTGGCAATGGAATTCTTCTGAATACGTCTGGTCAGAATACTCTGCAGCAGCTTTACCGCATCTGCCGTAAACTTAATTTCCGACATAACCCAGCTGTGCTTTTTTCTGCGGTGATTCAGTGACAAAACCAATCCTGTTCCATCTTCCCGATGCAGTATGGGAAAAACCATCATGGCTTTTGCACCGAAATTTCTGACTTCCTCGCTGAATTCATCCTCCGGAGTGTCTCCGGAATAAATCAACGGCTTGTCCGTTACTAAAAATGAATCCATCTTCTGATTGCTTGTCTTGTCAAAGCGCGACACTATCCCCTGTGCCAGCCATTGCGACAAAACATCCATAATATTCTTTTCCGGATAAATTTGAAAAATCAACGCACTGTCAACTTCCAGATGCTGCGCCAAAATACTCAGCCACTTATCCATCACCGCTTCAATCCGGTCATCACTGTCCAACAGCTGCACAATTTTGGTGGTGGACTCTATGGTGTGAAGCGTACGACTCATCTCCTGCTCAGCGAAACGGCTTCTCCGGCTTTCTGCCTCAGCGCTGAAACATGTCATTTTATTACGGAAAAGTGTACTGCTGGTATTCCTCAGCAGATCCAGAATCTGAAGGAAATGAACCTCGTCTGTCCCTTCATCCTCAAGAGAAAGCACAATCCAGTACAGAAGCGACTCCCCGTCTATCCGCACCGCTACGGCTGCCACGCAGCCCTCTGAACCATTCAGCTTCTCAACCGCCTGTTCCTCCAGCGAGCCTTCCTCCACTCTCTCTAGTATGGCATTTATCTGTTCTGACGACAAATACTCCCTGTTCTTTTCCAACCGGTCAGCCGGACCGGACCAGTCGCTTATCCTCTGTTTCTCACTGTCCAGACAACGGGCGCATACTCCCGTAACCAGACAAAATTCATCCTGCAGGCGTTGTAATTCCTCCCGGTTAATCAATTCCAAGGATACGTTTGTCTGCACAATTTTGCCTCCATCTTATATAATATTATCCCCTGCCAGGTCATCAAACAGCCACACAACTATTTTTGACCATAACATAGTTATTTTAGCATATTTCACCCTAATTGTGCAACAATTTATAAAAAAAGCATGTATCTTTTCGACACATGCTTTCTTTTCCTTACTCGTCAACACTATAATTGGGTGCTTCCTTTGTAATATGAATATCATGAGGATGACTTTCCTTCAGGGATGCGGCGGATATCTTCACAAATTTGCCGTTATCTTTCAGCTCCTGAATATTCTGTGCTCCGCAATAGCCCATACCGGAACGTAAGCCGCCCAGCAACTGGAATACGGTGTCTTCCACATTGCCCTTGTATGCCACACGTCCCTCGACGCCCTCGGGAACCAGCTTCTTTGCGTTTTCCTGGAAGTAACGGTCCTTGCTTCCGTTCTCCATCGCTGCAATAGATCCCATGCCTCGATATACTTTGTATTTTCTTCCCTGGAACAACTCGTAATCCCCCGGGCTCTCTTCACAGCCGGCAAACATGCTGCCCATCATGCAGACATTTCCGCCTGCGGCAATTGCCTTGGTAATATCGCCGGAGTACTTGATACCGCCGTCGGCGATAATGGGAATACCATACTCCTTGGCCACACTGTAGCAATCCATGATTGCAGTAATCTGGGGAACACCGATACCGGCAACCACACGTGTGGTACAGATGGAACCGGGTCCGATACCAACCTTCACCGCATCGGCGCCGGCCTCAATCAGAGCCCTGGTTGCCTCACCGGTAGCCACATTACCTGCGATAACCTGCAGCTCGGGATACTTCTCCTTAATCATTTTCAGACAGTTCAATACGTTCTGGGAATGTCCGTGCGCACTGTCCAGAACAACCACATCCACCTTTGCATCAACAAGAGCTGCCACACGATCCAGCACATTTGCCGTAATGCCCACACCTGCGCCGCACAGTAACCTGCCTTGTGCATCCTTTGCAGCCAGAGGATACTTAATTGTCTTTTCAATATCCTTAATTGTAATAAGTCCCTTCAGATTGAAGTCCTTGTCCACAATAGGCAGCTTCTCCTTGCGGGCTGCCGCAAGAATCTTTTTCGCTTCCTCAAGGGTAATTCCTTCCTGTGCGGTAATCAATCCCTCACTGGTCATGGATTCTTTAATCTTTTTTGTGAAATCTGTTTCGAACTTCAGATCGCGGTTGGTGATAATACCCACAAGCTTCCGGCCTTCGGTAATCGGAACTCCGGAGATGCGGAACTTGCCCATCAGAGCATCCGCATCAGCTAATGTATGCTCGGGAGTCAATGAAAATGGATCGGTGATTACACCGTTTTCAGAACGTTTTACTTTGTCAACTTCTTCTGCCTGAGCCTCAATTGACATGTTTTTGTGAATGATACCGATACCGCCCTGTCTCGCCATGGCAATAGCCATACGATGTTCCGTCACGGTGTCCATTCCTGCACTCATCATAGGAATGTTCAGCTTAATCTTCTTTGTCAGCCAGGTTGAAATATCCACCTGATTGGGTACTACCTGTGAGTACGCAGGTACCAGCAGCACGTCGTCAAAGGTAATGCCTTCACCGATAATCTGTCCCATTTTTAATCCTCCTGTGTGATGTTGTGTGATATAGTCAATAACTCATAACCCCGGACATCAATCATTCCGGGGTTACTTTGAATTGCATATGAGTTTATCAGAGTTTAAAAATATTGTCAATGAAAAACTTAATCATTAAATACCTTTCTGGGTGCTGCATTCTTCATGACCTTAATCATTTCCGGAGAAGGGCTGAGAATCAGTTTCTCTCCGCCTTCGTAATACATTGCATAGCGCAAATCAGGCTTGTCTTCGTATCCGATGCTAAAATCCTTTTCCTTAACGTTGCGGTTCCTGTAGTTATCCAGGTGATAGCTCTTAATCGGTGCAAGGATTTCCATTCTGTCCAGCTGGTAAACGGCAACTCTTTTTCTCTTGGTCTTTGCCATTACCTTGTCGATAGTCAGTTCCTTATCCAGATAAAGATACTCATATTCCAAATCCGTAAACATATTGACAAAATATGCACCTACACCGGCGGCCACTGCCAGCAGCAAAGCGATGACATTCATGGTCAAAGCCATCAGAATCACCATAATGACCGTTACCACAATCAAAAAATACTTGCCGAATTTTCCCAAAGCGGAAGATTTTGCCTTCACAAGACATTCTACATAAGCGTCACTCATTTTCGATTTCCTTTTCTTTCCATATACTCGCAGGAAACCTGTGTGCCGCTTTAAAACGCCGCCCGGTTTTCCTTTGCGTTATAATATATTACATGATAGCTCAACTTTCGGCAAGTTGCAAGAGCGGCTTGTCAAATCCGACATTTTTTATTCTTTTTTTAGAATCCGGTAAGACAGGGTTCATTGACAAGTTTTTTCCCCCCTCGTATTATAGAATATATCAGTGCAGTGTGCATAAGAACGGTGCGGGCTGATTGCTACAAACAGAAAGGTGGATATATTCATGCCGGTCATGGATGAATTTAAAGAAGAACGGGAAGCTCTGAAACACGGGACTCCAAAACAGAAGCTGGCTTACTTTTGGGATTATTACAAGTGGTATGTCATCGGAGGTGCGGCAGCTGTCGCATTTATTGTCTCAATGATTTACCAGATGGTAACCAGAAAAGAAACTGCATTTTACGCTTTAATGCTGAACGGAACGGAATATAATTTTATGGAAGACACTTCTGGTAACACCGCCGCTTTTGCAGAATATGCAGGGATTGACGAAAATAAATATCAGATTTTGTATGATACTTCCGTACAGATTGGCACAGAGGCCGGTGACGATTACGATTCCAGCCAGAAACTAATGGTCTATATTGCTGCAGGAGAGCTTGATGTCATGGTCTCAGATGCGGACTCCCTGACAAAATATGCTTACCGGGAAAACTTTAAGGACTTAAGGGATTTTCTTTCGGAAGAGCAGCTGGAAAAATATCAGGACTCCTTCTATTATATCGACAACGCTGTGGTCAAAGAATTGGACGCAGCAAACGAGGCATATGATTTTGACTACGTTCCCGATTACGGTGATCCTCATCACCCGGAAGAAATGGAAGAGCCCATTCCCACCGGAATCTTTGTAAATGAGGATTGTCCTCTGCTAAAGGATTATTTCTTCCGTGGAGAGGATGTTGCAGTCAGTGTACTGATTAATACCGAAAGACCTGAACTTGCATCCTGCTTTATTGATTTTCTCATGCAATAACAGACGACAAATGGCTTCGGAGTTTTCCGAAGCCATTTCCTTGTTTACAACAACTCTTTCAGTATCTGATTGACACTCGCCGGGTCCGCCTTACCTTTCATAGCCTTCATCGTCTGACCCACCAGGAAACCGATGGCCTTCTCCTTACCGCCCCGGTAGTCCTCAACGGACTGGGGATTTGCTGCTATAACCTCCTCGACAGTCTTTCGCAGCGCGCCCTCATCGCTCACTGTTTTCAGACCCTTTTCTTCCACATACTTCTCCGGGTCGACATCCTCTTCAAACATTACCTCAAAAACTTCCTTTGCAACCGTGGAATTAATTGCCTTGCTCTCTGTCAGGGCAATGAGTTTTGCCAGATGCTCCGGTGAAAAACGGACATCCTCCGGGTCAAGCTCCTTTTCCTTTAAAATTCTCAGGGTCTCCCCCATCAGCCAGTTGGATACCTTCTTGGGCTGTGCTCCCAACGCAACAGTCTCCTCAAAAATATCCGCCATATGCTTGGTTCCGGTAATAATGTCAATATCATAGTCGGGTATGTCAAATTCTTCCTTGTACCTTTTCATCTTCTCGGTACGGAATTCCGGCTGTCTGCTCTTAATCTCCTCAAGGAACTCTTCGCTGATGCTCACCGGCACCAAATCAGGGTCCGGGAAATAACGATAGTCCTGAGCGTCCTCCTTGGAACGCATGGCATAAGAAGTTTCCTTCGCATCGTCCCAACGACGCGTTTCCTGTATCACAGCCTCGCCCGATTCCAACAGGTCAATCTGACGGTTTTTCTCCCCCTCAATTGCCGCCGCAATGGAACGGAAGGAATTCAGGTTTTTCATTTCGGTCCGAGTACCGAATTCTTTTTCACCCACCGGTCTGACAGACAGATTGACATCTGCTCTCATGGATCCTTCCTGCAGTTTACAGTCGCTGGCTCCCAGATACTGTATAATCAGACGCAGCTTCTCTAAATAAGCAATAACCTCCTCCGCACTTCGCATGTCCGGCTCGGATACAATTTCAATCAACGGTACACCGGAGCGATTGTAATCTACCAGCGTACAGTCTTCCCATTCATCGTGAATCAGCTTACCGGCATCCTCTTCCATATGAATCTCATGGATACCAACCTTTTTGGAGCCTTCCTTCGTTTCGATCTCTACATAACCGTTCCTGCAGATAGGAAGATAGAGCTGTGAAATCTGATAATTTTGAGGATTATCGGGATAAAAATAATTCTTCCTGTCAAATTTACAGTAACGTGTAATTTCACAATTTGTAGCAAGTCCCACGGCAACAGCATGCTCCAGTACCTTCTTATTGAGCACGGGAAGCGAGCCCGGCATGCCGGTACATACAGGGCAGGTATGAGAATTGGGACGCCCCCCGAAGGCAGTGGAACAGCCGCAGAAAATTTTCGTCTTTGTGGCAAGTTCAACGTGAACCTCCAGACCGATGACGGTTTCATATTCTTTTGCCATCTATTTGCCCTCCTTTGCACATTGCTCGTACGTGTAGGCTGTCTGAATCAGCTTTTTCTCCCGAAAGCAGTCCCCGATCAACTGTAATCCGATGGGAAGGCCTTTGCTGTCTGTACCGCAAGGTACGCTGATACCCGGCAATCCTGCCAGATTTACAGAGATTGTATAAATATCTCCCAGATACATTTTTATCGGATCAGCCAGACTTTTCCCAAGCTCCGGTGCTGTTGTGGGAGCTACCGGTCCCAGGATGCAGTCATATTTTGCAAAGGCATCGTCAAAAGCTTTCTTAATCATGGCTTTCACGCGCAGAGCCTTCAGATAGTAGGCATCATAATAGCCGGAACTCAACACAAAACTTCCAAGCATAATACGACGTTTCACTTCGGGTCCAAAGCCCCGGGAACGTGTCTTTTTATACATCTGATGAAGTCCTTCCGCATCCTTTGCCCTGTATCCGTACTTGATTCCGTCGAACCGCTCCAGATTGGAACTGGCTTCCGCAGCTGCGATTGTATAGTAAGTGGGAATTGCATATTCCACAAGGCTTAAGTCAAATTCTTCCACCACGGCGCCGTTTGATCTCAACAGCTCTGCTGCCGCAAGAACTTTGTCCCGCACCTCGCTGTCAAGCCCTTCTCCGAAATAGTCACGGGGAATACCGATACGCATCCCCTTCACATCCTTTACCAAAGCGGAAGAAAAATCTGTATCCTTCCTTTCGACAGAAGTAGAATCCTTTTTATCGTGCGAGGAAATGGCTTCCAGAACCACAGCACAATCTTCCACCGTTTTTGTAAGTGGTCCAATCTGATCCAGCGAGGAACCGTAAGCAATCAATCCGTAGCGGGATACCGTTCCGTAGGTGGGCTTCATCCCCACAACGCCGCAATAGGAAGCAGGCTGTCTGATAGAACCGCCGGTATCTGACCCAAGTGCGAAATAGCATTCCTCCGCTGCCACGGCTGCCGCAGAACCGCCGGAAGAACCGCCCGGCACATGCTCCGGATTTCTGGGATTCTTTGTCACTCCATAGGCTGAAGTTTCCGTAGTAGAACCCATGGCAAATTCATCCATGTTGGTTTTACCGATAACCACCGCTCCTGCCTTCTCTAACCGTAACACAGCCTCCGCGGAAAATGTCGGCACGAAATTCTCCAGAATTTTTGAGGAACAGGTAGTAAGCAGTCCTTCGGTACACATATTGTCCTTTATTGCAACGGGAACTCCCGCAAGCGGTCCCGTCAGTTCACCCGTATCTATTTTCAGCTGTACCTCTTTCGCCTTTGCAAGAGCTTTATCCCGTGCCACAGTGACATAGCAGTTATATAGTTCGTCTGTCTTTTCTATCTGTGCCAGCACGGCTTCCATAGCCTCCACAGCTGTAGTCTTCCCGGCACGAATGGCCCTGCCCAGTTCAACGGCACTCAAGTGCAAAATTTCAGTCCTATCCATATTCTCCTCCATTAACCCTCGGTATTTGTCCGGAATGAATGGCTCCTTTTTTAGTTATTCTTTATCGAAAGTGCGGGGAACCACAAACATGTTGTCTTTCTCTTCCGGTGCATTCTGCAACGTCTTGTCACTCTCATCCCCGTTTGTCACAACATCCTCCCGGAATACATTCTGTACCGGGAAAACATGAGACATGGGTTCTACAGCCGATGTGTCCAGCTCATTGAGCTTGTCTATATAATCCAGCATCCGGCCCATATCCTTTTTTGCCGCTTCCCGCTCCTCATCGGACAACTCCAGCTTTGCAAGAATACCAACATATTCTATTGTCTCGTCATCAATGATATTTGCCATAAATTCCTCCACTATTAGTCTCTCACTTTAATGTGTACTTCCCTCAGCTGCTGCTCTGTGACATCACCCGGCGCACCGCACATCAAATCCTGGGCGGAACCGCTCATGGGGAAAGCAATCACCTCACGTATGTTTTCTTCACCCCGAAGAAGCATCAGCATACGGTCCACGCCGGGAGCCATTCCGGCATGAGGCGGTGCACCGAACTGGAATGCCTGATACAGGGCACCGAACTTCTCCTTCAATGTCTCCTCATCATATCCCGCCAATGCAAAAGCTTTCACCATAATATTCATGTCATGGTTTCTTACTGCGCCGGAAGACAATTCTATACCGTTGCAGACAATATCATACTGATATGCCAATATATCCAGCGGGTTTTGGGTTTCCAGGGCTTCCAATCCGCCCTGCGGCATGGAAAAGGGATTATGGGTAAATCCCAACTTCTTTGTCTCCGGATCAATCTCATACATAGGGAAGTCATTGACATAGCAGAAGCGAAAAGCATTCTTCTCTGTCAGATTCAGTTTCTCACCCAGCTCATTACGAATCTTTCCGGCGTAAAAGCAAGCTCTTTCCTCCTTGTCGGCAATAAAGAAAATGGTATCGCCCGGCTTAAGTCCCGCAAGCTCACGAAGTTCACTCTTCAACTCCTCAGGAATAAATTTATCAATAGGTCCCTTATAGGAAAGGTCTTCCGCCACTTCAAGATAACCGAGACCTCCCATGCCCAAGCCTGTAGCAAAGGACAGCAGTTTTTCATGAAATCCCTTGCTCATTTCCTCGTGCACTTTAATCGCCCGGACGGTTCTGCCCAGGAAGGGCTTAAAGGTACATTTCTGGAAGAAATCCGTCAAATCCATGATACGCAACGGATTTCGCAAATCGGGCTTATCACAACCAAACTCCAGCATTGCCTGCTTATAGCTGATAATAGGATATGGCGCCTGCGTTACTGCTGCTCCCTCCGGCGCAAACTTTTCAAAGGTGGCGGAGAGAACCTCCTCCCCAACCCGGAACACATCCTCCTGTGTGGCAAAGCTCATCTCAAAATCCAACTGGTAAAACTCCCCGGGAGAACGGTCTGCTCTCGCATCTTCATCCCTGAAGCAGGGAGCAATCTGAAAGTACTTATCGATTCCCGAAGCCATCAGCAACTGCTTATACTGCTGAGGGGCCTGAGGAAGCGCATAAAACTTTCCTTTATATTTTCTGGAAGGCACAATATAGTCTCTCGCACCTTCGGGAGAAGATGCACACAGTATGGGGGTCTGGATTTCCACAAAGCCCATCTCGGTCATCTTTTGACGGAGGAATGCAATTACCTGCGAACGAAACAGAATATTGTCTCTAACCTTGGCATTTCTCAAATCCAGATAACGGTATTTCAACCGGATATCCTCTCTTGTCTCCTTTGATGTCATAATCTCAAAGGGAAGCTGCTGATATACCTTGCCCAATACGGTAATTTCCCGGGCATCCAGTTCAATGGTTCCCGTCGGTATCTTTGGATTGTAAGTCTCCTCATCGCGCTTTTCCACTTCCCCAAAAACAGAAATACAGGTTTCCTTTGTCAGTCCTTTCAGCATTCCCTCTTTCCGGATAACCACCTGAAGAACGCCGTACATATCCCGCAGGTCAACAAAGGAAACTCCTCCGTGATCGCGAATATTCTCCACCCAGCCCGCTACCCGCAGGGTCTGTCCGATATACTGCTCTCCGATTTCTTTTACCGTCAGGTCTCTGTAACAGTTTTTCATTTCCATAATGTACCCTTTCCGTGCCTCCCGCACAACTGTGATGTCTTGCGTTCCGAGAACATAGAAAGGTCCCGGAACACAGTTTCCTGCATTCCGGGACGAATAATCATTTATATTATCCGCGGTACCACCCGCATTGACAGCCGAGCCTTCCAACAAAGGCTTTCTTCGGCTAGTCCACTCTTGTGCTTAACGCGCACTTACGTGCTGACCTAATCAGAATCCCTTTTCAACCAGCCTGCTCCGGAGTGTTCCCTGTGCCGGTTCCCACTGACAGCGCTTTCAGTCGGTGACGCCGTCTTCCTGTTGCTTTTCCCGGTAAGAGTCTCTTTCATCGCATTTTTAATATGGGAGTAATGTTACCATACTCTTTAACACTTTGCAATACTAAATTGAAATTTATATTCAATTTCTTTATAACTGCAGACCCTTTATTCTGTCCACAGCTTCCACCGTATTCTCATAACTTCCGAATGCAGTCAGGCGGAAATAGGTCTCACCGCTGGGGCCGAAACCGGAACCGGGTGTCCCCACCACATTAACGTTTTCCAGCAAATAATCAAAGAATTCCCAACTGGTCATTCCGTTCGGCGCTTTCAACCAGATATAGGGAGCATTTACGCCACCGGAAACCGTAAAGCCTGCCTCTTTCAGTCCGTTACAGATATAGTGGGCATTATTCATATAATATGCCACCTGTGCTTTTAACTGTTCCTTGCCCGCCTCAGAATAGACAGCCTCTCCGGCCCGCTGTACAATATAAGGTGCTCCGTTGTACTTTGTTCCATGTCTTCTCGCCCAAAGAGAATGCAGCGCAACATCTCCGCATTTCAAATCCTTTGGTACAACGGTAAAGCCCAGACGCACACCGGTGAACCCTGCATTTTTTGAGAAGGAACGAAGCTCAATTGCGCAGGTTCTTGCACCCTCACACTCATAAATGCTGTGAGGTACATTTTCTTCGGATATGTAAGCCTCATACGCCGCATCATAAATAATCACGGCTCCGATCTTATTGGCATAATCCACCCACTCCTGAAGCTGTGCCTTGGTGATGGTAGCACCGGTAGGATTGTTGGGGAAGCAAAGATAAATCATATCCGGGGTTTCCTTCGGAAGTTCCGGGGCAAAATTATTTTCTGCCGTACAAGGCATATAAATCACATCGCTCCAGGTCTCCTTTACCTTATCATAGGTTCCCGTTCTGCCTGCCATTACGTTGGAATCCACATAAACGGGATAAACAGGGTCGCACACTGCAATTCTGTTATCCAGGCTGAATATCTCCTGAATATTACCGGAATCGCATTTTGCGCCGTCGGACACAAAAATTTCGTCTGCTGAAATATCACAGCCTCTTGCCTTATAATCATTATCCGCAATTGCATTTCTCAAGAATTCATAACCCAAATCAGGGGCATATCCTCGGAACGTCTCCGCTTTACCCATCTCATCCACCGCACTGTGCATTGCGTCGATAATTGCCGGTACAAGAGGCTGCGTTACGTCTCCGATACCCAGGCGGATGATTTTTTTGTCGGGATGTGCAGCGCTGTAAGCGTTGACCTTCTTTCCGATGGTTGAAAACAAATAGCTTCCGGGAAGTTTTAAATAATTTTCGTTTATTCTGAACATAGCTCAATCTCTCCTTCAAATACTGTAGTGGCAGGTCCCGTCATATATACGATATTTTTCTCCCTGTCCCATTCAATCAGCAGTTCTCCGCCCAGCAGCTTAACCGTAACTTTGCAGTCCGTCAATCCGTTCAGCACACACGCCACTGCTGTGGCACAGCAGCCTGTTCCGCACGCCAGTGTTTCCCCGGTACCTCTCTCCCAGACGCGCATGAATACATTCTGCCTGTCAATGACTTCCACGAACTCCGTATTAACCCTCTCGGGAAATCTCACGTGATTTTCAAAAAGCGGTCCTATCTGTTCCAGCTTCATATCCGCCACACCCTCCGCAAAGACCACTGCATGTGGGTTTCCCATGGAGACACAAGTCATCCTGTATTCCTCATCCTCCACAAAGATAGGCTGATTCACAACCGTTTCGCCTTCCGCCAGCACGGGAATTTTGTCCGGTTCCAGAATCGGGCTTCCCATATTGACCCGAACCAGTTTCACTTTCCCCCGGTCTCCGGGCAACTGAGGATTCCTTTCCACCGTCAGGTCCAGATACTTGACACTGCCGGCGCTGATAACCGAAATATGCTCTGCATCCGTCAGACCTTTATCATAAACGAACTTTGCCACGCACCTGATTCCGTTTCCGCACATCTGTGCACGGGTACCGTCTGCATTATACATTTCCATCTCAAAATCAGCTTCCTTTGATGGATTGATAAAAATGACACCATCTCCTCCGATACCGAAATGTCTGTCACTCAACCGCCTGACCAGCTCCGGTTTTTGCTCCGGGGAAATTGTCTCTTGAAAGCCATTGACATAAATATAATCATTCCCACAGCCATGCATTTTTGTAAACTTCATATACACTCCTCCACCTCCTTGTCGGTAATATCACTCCCGCATAATGGACAAAACCATCCACGCTGTCTCAACCAGATTCGTTCCGCTGTCCATACTGCACTTCTGCAGATATCTGTGAGCCTCTTCTTCCGTCATATGATTTCGTCCCATGAGAACCTCTTTTGCTTCCTTGATTGCCGCTTCCTCTTCCGCATTTCTGACCTTGGGCTTCAGTTTTGCCTTCCTGCGTCTGCGCTCCAGTCCCTCTGTTATCATTCCCACGGTGCTGATTAGGTCACCGACCTTCAAGGGCATGGAAAGGCAGACAATTCCGTTTCTTTCACACTGGCTGAGCAGATGATCCGATGCCATCAGAAGCATTTCAAAACCGGCGGGAAGGCAGTCATACAATTCAGTATATACCATATCCATCAACTTGTAGCTGCAGACAATAATTCCATCATTTAAGCCATCGGATTGGCTGATTGCCTGCGCACCCGTAGTACAGACGCCGGTGACCGAAAAGCCGTTTCGCACCAGAATATTCTTGATATTCTTTGCATCCTCCAGCTTCGGTAATGCAACAATAATGTTTGTCAAACGCCCACCTCCTTACTCCGTTATCTTGAAATAAGGAGACAGACTAATATCTGTACAAATATTCCTGAATTTCCCATTCCGATACATGGGCCCGATATTTTTGCCACTCATTTTCCTTTGCGGCAATATAATTATAAGACACATGCTCGCCCAATACATCCAAAATAAAGGAATCCTTTTTCAGCTCCTCCACCGCTTCCATTAAAGTTCCGGGAAGGCTTTCAATATGAAGTTCCTTTCTCTCCGCATCTGTCATATTGTAGATGTTGCAATCCACACTCTTCGGCGGTTCTATCCGGTTCAAAATTCCGTCCAGGCCGGCCTTCAGGCATACTGCAAGTGTCAGATACGGATTTGCCGCAGAATCCGGGCTTCTCAGTTCAATTCTGGTACCGGCACCACCTTCGGCAGGAATACGAATCAGTGGGCTTCTGTTTGTTGCACTCCAGGCAATATATACCGGAGCCGCAAAACCGGGAACCAGTCTTTTATAGGAATTTACCAGCGGATTGGTGATTGCTGCCATTCCTTTGATATGTTTCATAATTCCGCCGATAAAATAATATGCCTCCCTGCTTAAGCCGTTGGGATCGTTCCTGTCCTCAAAAATATTTTTTCCGTCCTTTCGCAGTGACATGTTTATATGCATGCCCGAACCGTTGACTCCGGATTTGGGCTTTGGCATAAAGGTCGCATGCAGTCCGTGGCGCTTGGCGATGGTTCGCACAGCAAGCTTAAAGGTCATAATGTTATCTGCGGTGGCCAGCGCCTCATCATAGCGGAAATCAATTTCATGCTGGGCGGGAGCCATCTCGTGATGGGAGGCCTCAATAATCAGTCCCATATCCTCCAACGTCATAACAATATCACGTCTTGCGTTTTCTCCTCCATCCAAAGGTCCTATGTCAAAATAACCGGCCTGTTCCAGAGTTTCCGTCGTCGGCATGGCATTTTCGTCTGTGTTAAACAGGAAAAACTCACATTCCGGTCCAACCTCGAAGGTATAACCCAGATCTGCCGCTTCTTTGATTGCTTTTTTCAACACTAATCTGGGATCTCCGTAAAAAGGACTTCCGTCCGGACGATGAACGTCACAAATCATTCTGGCAACCTTTCCCTGCTGAGGTCTCCAGGGAAAAATTTCCAGTGTTGACAAATCCGGATACAGATACATGTCCGACTCTTCAATTCCGACAAATCCGTCTATGGCGGATCCGTCAAACATACATTTGTTATCCAATGCCTTTTCCAACTGGTTTGCGGTTATTGCGATGTTTTTCAGGTTACCGAACATATCCGTAAACTGCAGACGGATAAACTCCACGTCCTCTTCTTCCACCAGCCTGATAACATCCTCTCTCGTATAGCTTTTCATATCTTTCCTCCAATCCCTGATACATTAAAAAAGGGCAGTCCTATCCCAAAATAGAACGCCCTTGTCCTGAACACATCATAGCAACGGTAATGCCTACTTGTCAATGACAAATCGTAACAGGACGCATAAACAGTCTTTCTCTCACATACTTATTATAAAGAAAAGTATCTTGATGAATCAAGGGGAATATAAATGAGTGCAAAAACAAAAATTGTGGTACTTCACATGAAAGAACTGATTTATACCGCGGTCTTCGTGGTTCTGGGCATATTATTCGTGATACTGTTAATCATGATGTTTTTGCCCCGCGGCGAAAAGGTATCTGCTCCGGAGGAAAACGCCGCCCCAACAAGCTCTGCTGCCCTCTACATACCCGGCATATACACGACGGAGCTGGTTCTCGGGAATCAGACCATCGACATTGAGGTGATTGTAGACAAAGACACCATAACCTCTATCAGGATGGTAAACTTAAGCGATGCCGTTACCACCATGTATCCCCTGCTGGAGCCCGCTTTTGACTCCATCTGCAGCCAGATTTATGAACTGCAGACCCCGGAAGGTGTCACTTACTCCTCCGACAGCAAATATACCTCGCTGGTATTGTTGGAAGCCATTCAAACCTCTCTGGATAAAGCGGTTGTTTCACAAACCGAATAATCAAAACATATGGGCAGATATTGAAAAGGATGTGTCTTAGCACATCCTTTCCTTCCGCTTTAAAGCTTTTCCAACTCATCCATCCAAATTCCGGCACAGGCATCGGAAGGCATACGCAAGTCTCCCCTGGGCGACAATGCCACGCTTCCGACCTTAGGTCCATCCGGCAGACAGGAACGCTTAAACTGCTGTCCGAAAAATCTTCTGTAAAAATTTTTCAACCACTTTAATATCACTTCGTCCTCGTACTGTCCCCGGAAAGCCAATCGGGCAACACGATATACCTTCTTCGGCGGGAACCCACAGCGCAACATATAATACAGAAAAAAGTCATGAAGCTCATAGGGACCCACCAAATCCTCCGTCTTTTGTGCAATCTTCCCATCGACGGGAGGCAGAAGTTCAGGACTCACCGGAGTATCCAAAACATCCTCCAAGACCTCCGAAAGTTCCCTCACCCCACAGCTATCGGCATAATATCTCACAAGATGGCGAACCAGTGTCTTGGGGACACCGGCATTCACGCCGTACATAGACATATGATCCCCGTTATAGGTAGCCCATCCCAGTGCCAGCTCGGACATATCACCCGTACCGATTACAAGACCGTTCAGGCAGTTAGCCAAATCCATCAAAACCTGTGTCCGTTCACGGGCCTGACTGTTTTCATATGTCACGTCATGTTTGTCCAAATCCTGTCCGATATCCCGGAAATGAATTTTGACAGCCTCCCTGATATCTGTCTCAATCAAGGTAACACCAAGTGTTTTTGCCAACCTGCAGGCATTCTCATAGGTTCTGTCCGTAGTACCGAAACAAGGCATGGTTACGGCAGTGATTCCTTTTCTGTCTAATCCCAGCATATCAAAAGTCTTTACAGTCACAAGCAGAGCCAATGTGGAATCCAACCCGCCCGAAATTCCCAGCACAGCACAGGAAAGACCTGTATGTTCCAATCGCTTCTTCAGGCCATAAGATTGAATCGACAAAATTTCCTCGCAGCGCTGCTGTCTCTTTTCCTCTTCTGCCGGGACGAAAGGCATGCTGTCAAAACATCTCTCCAGTTTTGTCTCCTCCATCCGGAGAGTAAAGGGGATCACGGCATAAGTTGCCTGCGGTGCCTTTCCAAAGGTTCCCATCCTGCGCCTCTCGGAAAGTATTCTCTGAATATCCAAATCCCCGAATACGGTTTCACATTGAAATCTCTTTGCCTGGGCAAGAATCGTTCCGTTTTCCGCAATCAGATTATGTCCTCCGAATACCAGATCCTGTGTGGATTCACCTTCTCCGGATGAGGAGTATATATATCCGCAAATCAGTCTTGCGCTGGAGGATTTTACCAGAAGCTCCCTGTATTCGTCTTTTCCCACCGTCTCGTTGGAGGCTGAAAGATTGGCAATCACCGTTGCTCCCATAAGTGCATGGTTTGTTCCGGGAGGATTGGCAACCCACAAATCCTCACAAATTTCACATCCTACAGTAAGCCCCTTTACACTTTCACACTCAAATAAAATATTTGTTCCGAAGGGAACTGTCGTACCGTGAAACTCAAACTCCACAGGTTCCTCATTTCCTTCCGAAAAATGTCTTCCCTCGTAAAACTCTGCATAAAAAGGAATATTCGCCTTGGGAACAAATCCCAGAATTTCTCCGTTCTGCAGTACTGCTGCCACATTGTACAGCTTGCCCTCACGCACCATCGGCAGTCCTACCATAACCAGAGCGTCCTTATCCCCGGTTGCGGCAGCCACCTGAATAAGCTGCTCTTCCGCTTTGTCCAGCAAGAGCTGTTGGAGAAACAAATCTCCGCAAGTGTAGCCTGTCAGACAAAGCTCGGGAAATACAATTATTTTTGCTCCTTTTGCATAGGCTCTCTCCAATTCCTCGCAGATTACCCCTGCATTATAGACCGGATCCGCCACCCTGATTTTGGGAGTGACCGAAGCTACTTTTATAAACCCCTGTTGCATTACGCTCCTCGTTTCCGCTCAGCCGCCGATTGGAAGGCTGCCGCTTCTTATCTGCTCTTTCTATATAACCCCTTCAGTTCCTCTACACTGAATTTATAATGTGTATTGCAGAAATGGCAGTTGACCTCTATCTCCTGCCCCTCATCTATCATGTCCTTTATCTCCTGTCTGCCCAGACTGATTAACACCTTTTCAATCTTTTTTCTGTTACAGTTGCAGACAAAAGATACCGGCATGGTGTCGTTGATTTCCGGATGTAAGCCTTCCAAAAGAATTTTCAACATCTGTTCCGGTGTATTTCCCGCATCCAGGAGAGACGTCACAGAGGTAATTTTGCTCAGATTCTGCTCCAGTTTATCTATCACCTCATCCGTTGCAAAGGGCATCAGCTGAACAATAAATCCACCCGCCTGCTTTACGGTATTGTCTCTGTTCATCAGGACTCCCAATCCCACGGAGGAAGGAACCTGTTCTGAAGCGGCAAAATAGTAAGTCAAATCCTCTGCAATTTCGCTTGTCTGCAATAAAGTCTGCCCCACATATGGTTCTTTTAACCCCATGTCTTTGATTACGCTAAGACTTCCCTGTCCCAAGGCTCCCGCCACATCCAGCTTTCCCAAAGAATTGGCCGGCAAAATAACATCCGGAACATCTGCATAACCCTTAACATTTCCCTGTGAGTCTGCTGTCACTGTCAATCCCCGCATTGGGCCGTTTCCCTTCATCTGCAGGGTCAACAAATCTTTTTCACCCTTCAGCATACTGCCCATCATGGCACCGGCGCTTAAAAGCCGGCCCAATGCTGCCGTCACAACAGGACTCGTATTATGAGCCTGTCTTGCCGCCTCAACCACACCTTGTGTTGTACAGGCAAAAGCCCTGATTTGGGCATCCGCTGCCGTAGCGCGCGCAATATAATCATTCATCATCAAAACCATGCCTTTCCGCCAAAACTCTTATGCTGTCTTTCCCTGCTCTCTTGCAACAATATAGACTCTTTCACTCTCCGCCGTAACCTTTTCTCCTGTATCGGCATCCGTCATTTCAAGCACAATCATTCCAGCCTCTTCCACCAGATGTCTCATCTGCTCCGGTGTATATCCCCTCTGAAAATGAGTTTCTGTAAATCTGCGGAAATGTTCTCCTTCTTCCCGCACAAATACAGTCAAATCGTACTCATTAATCTCCTCCTCCGGGTCATAATAATTATCCCAGATAAAGCTGCAATCGTCTCGATTTTCAGCAATGGTAGTATTTCCTATCACTTCACGGTATTTATACTCTGTGTTAAAGTCAAAGATAAAAAGACCTCCCGGAAACAAATAATTATTTACCAGGGAAAATACATCCAGAAGCTCCTTCTCCTCCAGAATATAGTTCAGGGAATCACAGACGCTGAACACCGTACCTACCGTGCTGTACAGTTCAAGTTCTCTCATATCCTGCAGCAGGTAAAGAATCTCATTGCCGCTTTTTTCCTTTTTCTTCATAGCAATATTCAGCATAGACTCCGACATATCCACACCTATCATATCGTAGCCCTTTGCATACATCAGCTCTGTCAGCGTACCTGTTCCGCAACCTAAATCAACCACCAGATTTTTCTCAGAATCCAGCAGTCCCTCCGCATCTCTCTCCGGCTTCGAAACGCCGTATTTCTTTATCAGGCTGTCCAATCTCTCTCCCCACAGTTCATAGGGTGTATTATCCATAAGTTCGTCATAGACAGCCGCAAAATCCCGATATACTTCCATCTTTATACGTTCCTTATTCTCCCAGCTTCATGGCAATGATAACGCCCGCTGCCAATGCCACCACGCCTGTCACGGCACTCACCACAGTAATCGCAGGAAATGTTCCCATCAGCAGGATTGCAATGGGGGATGCCACAATCAAACCGATAATTGCCCAATATGCATACATAGGAAATTTGTTAAATATGATTTCCACCAGTTTTGCAATTCCAAAGACACCGACAACAACGCCGAGTCCGAATGGTACCAGAATACCACATCCGGTCAGGATTCCGCCAAAGTCCAGATGAATACATGCCGTCACAAAATCTTTGATGGCGTTCAGCACCGGATGATAAAAGCCCATCAGCATCAGAATCATGGAACCGCTGACTCCGGGGATTACCATAGTTGCCGCCGCAATCACGCCAACCACAAACAGCATCAGTACACTTCCCAGATTGAAGGATAAATCGGCCGCTGCTCCTTCTGACTCTCCTACCGCTGCCAAACCGACAACCATGCCAAAAAAGAGCAACGCAGCAATAATATGGCCGACCTTAATGCTGTTGCCTTTTACATTCTTCCAGATAGCCGGAAGTCCTCCCAGAATGAGGCCGACAAAGAGCAAATTGGTCTGAATCGGGAAATGCTCAAACAACCAGCTGAGCCCCACTGCACTTCCCGCAACAGCCACAACCATTCCGATTGCAATGGGAAACAGAAAAGCTACACTCTTTTTAAACTCGCTGAACAGATGGGTGATACAGTGAATCAATTTATCATAGATTCCCATGGACACCATCATGGTGCCGCCGCTGACACCGGGAACAATGTTTGCAATACCGATTACCATACCTTTGAAAATGCTCTTAATCATACATACTCTCCATTCCTGATTCTTAATTTTTAACAATTTTTCTCAACATAATTCTTTAAGAAGGACACTAATTTGTCCATCTGTTCATCGGTTCCCACCGTAATCCGCAAATACTCCGAAATTCTCGGCTTATCCCAGTGTCTCACATAGATATCCGCCTCACGAAGCGCCTGAAAGATCTGTTTTGCGGGAATCTTTTCATGGGTAGCAAAGATAAAATTGGTCATGGAATCCGGGAAAGAAAAACCCAGCTCCTTCAGTTCCTCTTTTACTCTTTCCCTGGTCACAACAATTTTCGCCGTTGTCGATTTAAAATAAGCATCGTCTCTCACGGCTTCCACCCCAAGTACCTGAGCAGGATAATTCATCGTATAAGAATTAAACGAAAACTTCACATCGTTTAAATATCTTATCAGTTTTTCACTGCCGATACAAAAGCCGATTCTCATACCTGCCATGGCACGGGATTTGGAAAAAGTCTGAACCACAAGCAGATTGTCATACTTTTCCAGCAGCGGCAGAACACTGGTACCGCCGAAATCCACATACGCCTCGTCAACAATGACAATCACGTCCCTGTTTGCAGCGATAATCTCCTCTATCATTTCCGTACTTTCCAATATCCCCGTGGGAGCATTGGGATTCGGGAAAATAATGCCGCCGTTCGGCTGTCTGTAATCGTCGGGACGAATATGCCAGTTTTCATCCAGCGGACAAGTTTGATAGGGTATCCGGTATAAATCCGCCCAGACATCATAAAAGGAATAAGTCACGTCCGGAAAAAGAATCGGCTTTCCGCTGTTGAAGAAAGTCATAAATGCCATGGACAATACATCGTCAGAGCCTACACCGACAAATACCTGCTCAGGCTTTACATGATAATATTCTGCCAGCACATTCACCAGCGGCGTGGTATTGGAATCCGGATAAAGCCGGAGCGCATTACAGTCCAACGTTGCTGCCAGCTTCTCCACACCGGGTGCCGGAGGATAAGGACATTCATTGGTATTCAGCTTAATCATGCCGGGTTTATTCGGCTGCTCCCCCGCCACATAAGGTACCACTTTTCGTATGTTTTCTTCCCACTTCATCTCTACAACCACACCTTTCCTTTAGCTGTCGGTATGTTCGGAATCTCTCCCTGCAATCCACCGGTTCAATTCCTCCCGATAAACTTTTGCCTGCTCTTCACATTCCATACGTTCATAGCATCGTATCAGCCCCTCCAGGCTTTCTCTGCCTCCGGAGAAAATGTTCAGAATGGGCCGGGTCTCGTAAGCTGCGTTATAATACCAGATTGCCGCCTCCTCCACATCCCCCGTATCTTCATAAAAATGCCCCATTTCACAGCATATTTCCGAGTTCGCTTTCTCCGCTATCACTTTGGATGCATATTTAAAAAATCTGACCGTATCTCCCTGCAGACGGGCCGCATGGGCAACAACGCAGCAGGCTTCCGCAATTTCCTCTCCGCTGCGGGTAACATCCGCTGCCGACGCCGCAAAAATATCTGCAGCTTCGCCGAAATCTTCCGAATCACCGGCCATCAGCAGTTCTCTGGCGTACATATTATGGAGTCTCGCCGGAAGCCGATAGCCATTGCAACAGTGTTTGTGAAAAACAGCCAAATCACGCTTTGCATGACTGTTTTCCGGAAGATGCGTAATGACAATATCGCTGTCATAAACAACCGGTTCCAGTCTGACCGTCTCATGGATAGGTTCCTGCCATACAAACTGCCTCAGACGTTTAAAAAGTTTCGGGCGATATTCCTCATCAAAATTGTATACTGTATGAAAACGAAGCTGTCCTCCGTATTTCATCTGAACGATTTCCACTTCGGGCAGAAGAGTTCTCTTTAAGATTCGAAATCTCTCCCTGTTCTCCCCGTTCAAAACCTCATCTGCATCCGCAGAGTATATGTATTCCTTCGTCGCCTTGGAAAAAGCAAAATTTCTTGCAGCACTGAAATCATCCACCCATTCAAAAGCATATACCTTTTCTGTGTACTCTGCGGCAATGCTTTTCGTATTGTCCGTGGAACCGGTATCCACAATCACAATCTCATCCACCAGATCGGCCAAGCTGTCCAGACACCTTCTCAGTATTCTCTCTTCGTTTTTCACAATCATACACAGAGAAATTGTAATCATGCCGCCACTCTCTTTCTCAATTTCAAATGCACAATCAACAGGTATAATGATACCAAAGCAGCGCAAAGAAAGCAAGGGTAATGTAAGGCAGAAAGGGCACCGGATGCTTCAAATTTCCATGTTTATCGATATTTCGACACATCCCCTGAATCAACGCCAAAAGACAGAAAGCCGCTAACATATGAATAAGGTATCCTTTCAGTCCCAACCCGGATGCTGCTTCTGCCGTTGCGCAGACGCTGAATGCATAACTGTCCGCCTTGCCGTACATCCGGGAAAAGAAAAACAACTGCAGCAACACAAACGCTCCCAACTCTGCAGCTTCTCCCAAGGTAAAATCCTTACTGCCCGTCATCAGAAGAATCCCTGCTGCCGTGCCCGAAATCCACCAGGTAAAATTATATACTGTACAGGTCCTGCAGTCTGTGATGCAGGCAAACAACAGGCACAGTACTATTATCCCCCATAAAACTTCTCTCATCTCAATCTCGTCCTTAGCTCGCCCAGAACCGTCCCTGCCACTTCAATGGTACTGAGTGACGGCTGCTTTTTCAGCTCCTTATCTCCCTTGTAGGCCCGCACCGTCACAACATAATCACGGTTCGCCGGCAAATACAGCGGAATCATAAACTGCAGTTTAGATTCCTGACAGTACATCTGCAAGTCCGTATAATCGTAGGTTTGGTTCAGTTCCGGGTTTACCGCAGTTAACTCCGCCGGGAATTCGACCTCCACCCTGTCTGCATAACCGTAAGTTGTAATATACAGGATTCCGCTCTCTCCGCATTTAAATACCGGCAGATGAGGTTCCAGAATACGTTCGATGCGGGTTTCCAGAGCGAATTCCGTCATCTGACAAGAAACCTCCGTCTCGTTTCCCACGTTGTCCGCAGCATATCCGATCACAGTGAAATTTCCCGTAAAAAGAGGATTTTCCTCCGTGAGCACAAGCTGTACAATTCCTTGTTCCGGATAAAAAATCTTCTCACTGAAGTTATCTTGGTTTTTCACTTTTACATAAAATTCATCCACACCGGAAAGAGTATCGTCTGCCGTTACGGTCAGACAGACCATTTCCGTGAGCCTGTCAATTACATCTCGGTTCTGCAATATTTCCAGTCCTCTGATTACAGGTCCCTCCCCGTCTCCGATAACAGTAATACCGTTTTGGTAATCCAGGGTCAAATCCGAATATTGTATCTCCTTTTTTCCGTTCTTCCAACAATCCGCACCGGTTCTCGGAATGATGTTCACCATCAGGCCGTTTGCTTCTTTTCCCAATGTAAATTTCTGCTCACTGTCCAGATTTCTGCCACGGTCAGAACGTCTTGTAACATAATAGGGATATTGCCCGAGAAAACTTGTCCCTTCCACCGAATAAATCAGCTCCTCCGCCCCGGTCTCAGTGTCATTCTCCGGGTTTACCGCTGAAGGGGTATAGATGGTGTTGCGGGCTGTGGCACTGTTCTGCCCTGATGCCTTTGTCTCATAAATAGTATAATTCAGTTGATAGTCTTCCGTCGGTCTGCCGTCCATGTAGGCTTCATGTTGCAGCAAAAAAGGGGTGATTCCGTCACACCTTACGTAATATGTGTTCTCCTGCTTAGTCCGATATACATTCTGCCCGATTTCTATCCGAAGCTGTCCGGTATAGAGATTCCAGTTTACACTCTCCGTGTCCAGACGTATATGTGTGGTACCGCCTATATTTCCCGCAATGTCTACTGCAGCCAAATGTAAATACTGCACATAATCCTGTATTTGTACAATTATCTGCCCGGCTGTTGTAAAACTTCCCGATGTGTCAGCTTCCGTATTCTCTTTCCGATCCAGCCGATAATAATACCCCCTGATTCCGGAAACCAGAGTATTCTTTGTCACGTTAGACTCACACAGCGGAGACGCCGAACCTTTCAGATAGCTCTCTGTCTTATGATAATAAACAGTTCCGTTGTCCTCCGGCTCATCCCATGTAATCAGCACTTTGTTTTCACCAAGCGGCCTTTTTGCCACCTTGTCCTCCGCCACAATATCCGGCGCTTCCAAATCCCGGGCCAATATACCCTGCAGACTGAGATTTTCCACAAACCCTATCTGTTTCGCCTGCAGCGCTATATATCCGTTTCCTGCCCGGGTCCCGGGCTGAAAGGAATAACCGAGTACTGCGCCTGTATTCACATAGCTGCTTCCTCCATATGCAGGCTTGGAAGATAAAACCTGTCCTTCCTCATAGCCGCAGATATAGCTTTCATCCTTCCCGCAAAGGTAATCCTCCACTGTCGACGTCGTTTTCCCGCAGGTCAGTTCATAGACGTCTTTTGTCAGCGGATGAATGTTGCTTCCTCCGCATTTTCCGCAGGTTTTTGTATTCCACATATAGTGTCCGCCCCAATAGCCGCAGTCGCCGCATTGGACCGAGCTATATATGTAGTCTGTATAAGAGTAGGTATAGCAGCTTCCCCCCACTTCAGAATGCTTGTGATAAAGGCAACAGCTCTCCACATGGACGTGCCGACAGGTGTCATCATGAAAGTGACAGATTAGCTCACCCGCCATTCCGCCAAGAAAGCCTCCGCCTCCCCCGGCATTCCCGTCCTCTCCGGCATATCCCGTATGTAACAATGCTGCCGTGCTTCCTCCTTCGCCGCCGTTCCCGCTCTCGGAAGCGCTGCCGCCTCCTCCCGCCACGGCAAGAACTCCCTGTCTGTCGGAGCTCACAACGGTGCAGCCACCACCGTTTCCGAACATATCTCCCTTTCCTCCACCGTTGAAACCGTTTTGTCCTCCTACGGTACAGGAAAGAACCTCGTCCTTCCGAAGCCATACGGTCGCCTCCACACCGCCGCCTTTTCCTCCGGAAAAGCTTCCGTATCCGGCTCCCTGGGCACCGGACAGTTTCAACGAATAGACACCGGTATAGGGCACTGTATACTTTTCCGTTCTTCCCACAAATGAAAACGTATTTTTCACACTGCGCTCGCTGCCGATATCGTCCACTGTATTGATTCTGCTCCAGCTTTGAAGGTTTCGACTCTGATAAAGGATGTAAGTTTTATTGTTTCCGTCCGCCTGATTCCACGACAGGTTCACAGCTCCGACACCGTTGTGGGAAATATAATTGTCCTCTGCTTTCAGTGTCAAATCCACCCATTGGGCATAAAGAGTCAGATTTTTTGTGGGTGTGATGCGGTCACCGGCTCCCCCTGCAGGGATTTGCAGAGCCGCATCATAATACCAGCCGCCAAAGGAGTATCCTGTTCTCTCCGGTTTCGGAAGCGTTATACTGTCTGATTCATAACACGCCTTCAGGACATCCACTGTGCCATGGAGGGCTGTAAACTGATACATTCCATCTCTCCAGGTGCCTCCGAAAGGCTGCACCATACTCCATTCCGTAAAATGTCTTGTTCCGGTTACCGGTGCACAGGCTGTTCCTCCGTTTGTATGGAAGCTTACCCGATATCCTGACGGAGGCAGCAAAAGAGAGCCGTTCGGCCTGCAGACTGTGCCGTATTTGCCGTTCACCACCGTATATCCGTCTTTCCCGTCATAGCTTCCCCCATCGGGATTTATCTTTAGAGTGCTCTCTGTCAGCTCCCATTGTGCATAAAGTGTTACAACTCCCGTTCCGCTGTTTCCCATACCGTCCCAGTTTTCCGCTGTGAGATTCAGAATTCGCGCACCGTCTTCAAAAAAAGTACCGCTGCCGTCCGGTTTTGTATTCCAGCCCAGAAAGCGGTAGCCGATACGATTGTAAGCGTTCGGTGTCAGACGTGTCACCGGAGTGACCGTCTGTCCCTCATACACGGAAATATCATTATACATATGGATACTGGGAGGTGTATAACCTCCATATTTCATTTCACCACCCTGAAAGCTATTCCCCGTAGGATTGGGATCATAAACCACCAGATAACGATTATAGGAAATCTCCTTACAGTAATGCTCAGGTTGATATCCCTGTTCCAGATTGTTGCAGACAGGGCATAAATAATAGTAATCCAATCCATCCTGCACACGGAAATACTCAATGCTTTTCGCAGCCGCAGCACTCATATAAACAAACCTGTTGTTTATGGCTTCTCCGCAATCTGCACAGTAGGCGGTCCAGCCTGAGTAATGTTTTGAAAAACAGTTTTGTTTTCCAAAGGTGAGTCCATGATAGTCACCCTCCGGATAACTGTTATGAATACACTGTCCTTCCGCCCACTCCACACGCCAATACGCTATCGGTATATCTCCGGTCCGTTTTGTTTTATAGTAATGCTGCCCTGTTTTTAAGGAAGCCAGTTTTGATGCTGTATTTAGTTCAACCGTTTCTCCTTCTTTGTAATGTATCCCCGTTCCGCTTGCGTTACCTTTGTCTCCCGCGTTGGTCGTCCAGGCCCGTCCATCCGGAGCAAAGGTAACATAAGGGCTGCGAGATATGGTTTTCTCCGCTGCCCGCACAGTCTGTACCGGCATCATCAATATCAAAATAAGGCTTCCGCCAAATATTCCCGCCAGAAACGCGGTCAAATGAATCATCCGATTACCGACTCTCAATCCTCCACCTCCTTCTATATAGATCCCGGTCTCAATCCGGAAGCGGTTTTGAACCGAGGCCATAACTTTCATTCATGATTTCAGCGGATGTCTCCTGTACCGCACCGCAATAGCACCGGCCTTCTGCCCATTGATGCTCTATATGCTCTCCGCAAAAGCGACAGTTACCGGAGCCGCAGGTTTCCAATACATGTCCGCATGGCTCGACAGTATTTGTAAAAACTTCGCCGCATTTTAAGCATGTCTGTGTGGTAAAAATTACCGAGGTGCAGTGGGGGCCTCCTTCGCTTACCGGCTCTCCCAGCACATGTCCGGGCTCAGTGTAATCACTGTAGGTGTTCAAAATATATCCGCATTTTGCACACATATCGACAATTCGGTATCTTGTCATACAATTTCCATATCCCAGGTCTTCCTCCAAGTGCCATAACCACGCATACGTGTGCTCCGTCTTTTCAATACTCATTGTCCTCGTTGCTCCGCATACAGTACAGGTATAGGTCATCAGGCCCTTTTCCGTGCAGTTGGCTTCCCGTGTCACAGTTCCTTCATCCCAGCTGCAGATATGCACCGAATCCGGTGATGCGGCAGATGTCTGCTCCGATGCAGGGATATGCACAGGTTCCGGTGATGCGGCAGGTGCCTGCTCCGGTGCAGGGATATGCACAGGTTCCGGTGATGCAATGGGTGCAGGTGTGGGTGCTGTAACAGCTGCCGGTGTTGGGGCAGGTGAGGCTTCCGTCTCAGAAATCTGCATCGGTTTCGCCGTTGTTGCAGTCTCCACCTCAATCTCCACCGCAGTCTCCACAGACACAGATATATTATCTTCCGCCCCCGAAACATCCGTAATTCCGCATCCCGCCAATATGGTCATAACCACCGATAAAATAACAATAATTCTCTTCATGTTCCTCACCGCTTTCAACATATTGTCCGTCAGGCTTTTTTAATCAGTGTGTATCGGGAGCTATTTGCATACCTTCACTACTCTCAGAGTACCTGCTGCCAGCTCTGCATAAAAAGGCGCCACATCGGCTTTGTCCAGATATACATTTATGCGTTGTGCCGCTGCATTGGAATTATCACTCTCAATTCTGTTTCCCGTCTGATCAAAAACCTCCGCAACATAAACATTTTCCCAAATCAGTACAGCTTCTTTATCTTCATTCACCCTGTAAACATGTATCCTGTCGCCGGGCCGCACCGTGCCTCCCACAACCTGATACAAATCATCTGCCTTGAATCCCGCAATCACAGGTTCTTCCATCTGCTCCCAGATTTCGTTCAGGCTCTCAAACATTTCTTCTGTCAGTATGACACCGGGTTCTATGTCAAATTTTGCAGCAAGCCCCGCAAGCTGTTGCGGACTCCGTAGTGCGCTTGCCGCTATACAGGAAATATCCGTCTCCTGTTCCCGGAAATATACACTGTAATCATTCTCCGTAACCAACCTTCCTTTGGGGATTTTTTCTGCCGCTACATATACGGTTCCTTTTTCATACTCTGTCAGCACACTTTTTTCTATCTGCAACATAACAATAAAAACTGCCACTGCCGCTACCAGTGCGGCAATCGTTCCGCCTGCTTTCCATCTGTCCCCCGAAAAGAGTGATGGCGTTTTTCTTCTTCTCATCTGCATTTTCCTCCGATACTGATTTATTCACACATTACGATATCAACCAATTTCCCCTTATGCGCATCTGTCTCGATACCGGGAAACCCTTTTACACGATAGACTATTTCACTGTAAATTCCGGTGGACTCCACCATCACTCCATTGGGTGCCCTGACGCTTCCCAGCGTTCCCGTACCGCTGTACATCACACCGTTTTCGTCAAAACTGTAAACTTCCACATTCTCCTCATCGACGTTGTAGACTGTAAAATTGACCATATGTACCGGCCCTGAAATCAAGCTCTGATTGGTGCATTCCCAGTTAGCATCTAACCCTAGATTTGCTTTCATTGCCGCTATGCAACGCAGACGAGCTGTATACACATCCTCAATCTGAATACGATGAGAAACCCCATACTCTTCTACATCAATGATTGCAGCCGCCAGATTGGAAGCAGCCAGGGCATCTTCCAAGTATTGTGCCGAACTTCGAAATATTTCCATCTGCAAAAGCGAGCATAGAAGAATTCCCCAGAAAAGAAAAATCCAGAAGCCGGCAGTCCATCCGATTTGCCCTTTCTCAGTACTTCGCAGTAGACACCCTTTTTTCATCAATCTCATAGCTTTCCCCCAGCTTTCCCCTAATCCGAAGCACAATTTCTTCCCCATATCCTACCCATTCCATTGTGGTATTTTCGAGACTGATTTCCGTCACACCTGCCGCCTCCAGTTCCCGAACCAAGATAATTCTGTCCTCCTCTGTCAGATACCCGGCTGACTCCATACGCAAAATATATTTCCTTGCAATCTGATTGACATCCTCCTTTTTTTCAATGACATGCACACTGTTCATATAAGCTGTCATCAATATCGTCATCAAGAGCATACAGATGCAAATCGCCAGGAAATCTCCCACATTGCCCGACTCTCTTTTCATGCCGACACTCCGGTCAGAATCTGCTGAGCCTTCAGGGTCATTGCATCTACCAGTGTGCGGATAAAAGCCGTCAGACTGTCCTTCATCACCACGCACAAAAGCAGCGCAATGATACACAAGCCTACCGTAACCAAAATGCCGTCAATTCCGGGTTCTTTCTTCATCATTTCTCTCCGTATGGTTCGTCCCACCCGGCTTCCCTTTTCCACAACAACATACCAAGCTTTTTTCATTTCTTTCCTCCTTTTTCTCTAAAACAAAGTTACCGCTCCAAACATATAGCTCACACAAGCATACAGTGCCAGTCCCAAAACCACTGTCAGTACACCCAGCTGGCAGAATGTAATTCTTCTGTCCAATGCTGCCTTTTTCCGTTCAAGCACCGTCTCCTCCATATCCTTGATTTGTTCTCCGATATCCCGCAAAAGCTCCACCGCCTGTCCCGATTCCAAGGCCTGAAAAATTGTAATACACAAAGAATCAACATAACGGTTATCAAACTTCCCCTGAAACTTTTCCAACGATTCATAAATATCTGCCTTCATGACAATGTCTCCGGCCAGTTCCAAGAGGGCCTGTCTCAACCGCCTGTCCTGCACACTTCCATAACACTCCGCCAGTGCATCCGTCATATAAATTCCTGCCTTTATTTGTATTTCCAATGCGTGATACATCAGCTTTAGCTCCGGTAAAAGCCTTTCATTGTCCCGCTTGTTCATATAGTACACCAGCCACGCCGGCAAAAAGAACAGAAGCAGAAATACCGGCAATCCATAGCCCGCGCCCCATTTTAATCCGATCCATAATCCTGTCAGCCCCAAAATGAGTCGAAACACCAAAAAGCGGATCGGATCAACCCATCTGCCAAAATGGAAAGCTGCACCCTTTTTCTCAAGCCAGCGTTTATTTTTCCGGTAATATCCGGTCTCCCGGCTTCCTGCCGTAATCAATCCTTCCATCTCCCTGTAAGCTCTCAACAGTCTCACATGCCGGTCTTTATCTTTTCCCAAAAGCTGCAGCAGCAAAAATACCATCAGAGCAGCAAGACAGGATGCACATTTCAGCAAAAGATTTATCTGAATTTTTTCCACTACCCCTCCTACTCCGCTCTGCCAACGCTTCCCCGAAGCCATACAAAAAGAGCAAACAGAATCACCAACCCGGCTCTGCCCGGCCAGGTCTCCGCAAGCAGCTGTCGCATTCCTACTCCCGTCAGCTTTTCCACTGTCAGGAGCACCACAAAAGACATCCCAAGAAGTATGGTAAGATTCATGACAGCCTCTCGTATCATCCCTTTACGTTCCCCTGAAACCCGAAGGTATTCCCTGAGACTTCTTCTGCTGTTATCCGCAAGGATTGAAAAATCAGCACAATATCGAATACTGACCTCCATATTCCGTACAAGCTCCTTAAATTTGGGATGCTCTATCCGTTCTGCCATCAGGCGCAGAGCCATGCTCACATCTCCCGTGGTTGACGCTTCATGGCAGCACATATCCAAAACACTTTTCACCGGTTCCTCCATGTACCTTCCAACCTGTTTCAGGATAGCAACTACATCTCCGGAAGTCGCACTGTAGTTTCCCAGAAAATCCATGAGCTTTGTCAGATTTTCTTCCGTCCGCCTCAGGTTTCTTTCTCTCAGTTTTTTCAGGATATACCATTCCGCCAGACTGCATGCGCCGGTAACCGCAACGGCCGCCTTTATATCCCCGATTGTCGCACAAACCAAAAACACGGTTGCTCCTCCCACGGCATTCCATGTCACCCACCACTCTGCCGTCAATCCGGGGAATCGTCTCTTTATTCCGCTGTACTGCAACAGCTGTTCCAGAGAATACCAGGCTGAATGTCTTTCCTGCAGTTCCAGCAATTTCTGTCTGTCTGCCAAACTTCTCTGTCTGGATGCTGCATCCATTTCCTCCCTGGTCTTTCGCAGGGCTGCTGCCATATGTCCCAAAACTCCCATCTCACGGAAAAGCAAAAAGAATCCCGACAACAGCAAAATCAACAGTAAAACTTTCATTCTTCTACCCTCCCAAAAATCTTTTCGTATATCAGGTTTTTGTTTCTGTCATCCCACCCTTTGCACTCAAAAATCTCTTTTACCCTGTAATGCTCCATAAAAACCAAGGTCTTAAAGCAATCCAGCATTTTCATCAGCTCACTCCTGGAATAGCCGGTTTTCCCCATACAATAATCCACCAGCTTATCCGGTGCCCTGTCTGCGGAGGGAGCATGAATGGTTGCGGCACACAGTTGTCCCGTGTAAGCGGCATTCAGCAGATACACAGCCTCCGCCCCCTTAATCTCTCCCACAATGAAAAAATCCACATCCATGGTCAGCCCCGCTATGCTGATATGTTCCAGGTCATAACTGATTTGCTGTTCTCCCGTTCCCGGAAGAGAATGCAAAAACATCATATCCGGATGGCACCGCGTAGTCAGCTCATCCGCCTGCTGAGCCACCAACACCGCACAATCGTCCGGAAGTGTCTCTTTCAGTGCATTCAAGAGAGTCGTTTTCCCTGAAGAATTCCCCCCACAAATCAATGTGGAATGTTCTCTGAAACGACTGATTAAAAGTTCTGCCGTCTCCCGGGTCAACATACCCTGTCCAATCAATTCCTTCATTTGCGGGAAAAATCTGGGGACTTTTCTGATACACAGATAGGGTTCATTACTCGTATTCAGCAGAGGCATAGATAATGTGAAACGTAAAATGAAATCGGGATGGCTCTCATAATCCGTAAATCTTTGAATTGCATTCAGATTAGATATGTTGACTTGATTCTTTGTGGCAATGTAATCGATAAACTGTCTGTATTCCCTGCTTGAAGAAAAGGCTACCTCCGCAGGCATACGCCTCCCCCTCTTTTTAATTCGGATATTGTCGTATCCAAGCACCCTGATATCCGAAATTTCCTTGTCGTCAATTAAGCCGGAGAGCCTGGAATAGCCGAAAATGTACTGTTCAAACTCCTTGAGAAGCTCTGCATCCTCCTGCTTTGACTTGTGATAATAGGTTTCTATGTGCAGTAAAGCTTCTTTTAAGAAAGCCTCTTTTGACATCAAACCCTTTTTCATCTGCATCAGAGACTGCTGCTTTTGCAGTGTGTATTCTTCCACCAGCTGCTGCAAAAGTTCCTCCGATGCATCCTGTTCGGTATGAATACTTTTTCCCCCTTTCACCGCAATCCAAAAATACCGTGCACTGTACTTTCTCACTGCGCATTAACTGTGATACCGGCTGATTCAGCCAGAAGTAAATAAGAATGAATGATATTGAAAAACGATACCGCCCTGAATTGGTTCGGTAATTGATAAGTTACACCGTTCAAAAAGAAATGTCAATACCTAAATTATTTTGTTGTGATTTTCCCCTGAAAATGATATAATATCCAAGTGTAAAACCTTACGAAAGCAACATTTGCAGAAAAGAGGTATTCCTATGTTCATTCTATTGGCAGGCGGCCTGTTGGTTATTGTTATTGCCGTTGTTGTAGCGGTAGTAACCGCTATTACTTCAGCGGTTGCGGCAGAAACAGACAGTAACGACGAATAATCGAGTAGGAGAGATTTCCTTCATTGAAGAAATTTCGACCTCTCACACCACCGTGCATACCGTCCGGTACACGGCGGTTCAATCAACTTAACAAGTAACACACCTTTCGGTGTAGTAAACTAACATTGAGACTAATCCGAACGAGGTTAGTCTCTCATTGCTTATTGCTACATGAACGTCTCGGCATCATCTCATCCTCATGATCTTTCCTATTGGCCTCATCGCCGAATGCTAATGTTCTGTTTTCTGGCACACAAATAATATTTATATCATGCCTTCAAAACTCCCTAAAAATACTGGTTTTTCGTCACTTTCTAATGAACAATATCCCGGTCTATAATATTGTACACACATTCAAAACCTCAAAATTGCTGCCATCATATCAATGCTCTCAAGCAGGACAGTTCTATCCGGTACCATCTTTTTTCGTATATTCCGAACAAGATTCTTCATTAAAATACACACACGTGCCAGTTTAATTCCACCCGCAGTAGAGCCTAATGTTATACCGTGCAGGAACATAAGTAGGATCTAGTGCATAAGCAGCACGAAAATGCTTCATGGCAAGTACATGGTTGGATTCCTTCTCCAATAAAATCCCCATCAAATTATGCGGAATTGCACAATGAGGATTTTCTGCCATAGCTGTTTCTATTTCTTTCTCACATTGTTCAAATTTTCTTTGTATCATCAATTGTCTACATCGTTCTTCCAATGTATTACTCATTTAACATTCCTCCTTTGCTTTAGCTGTATTATAATTTGTTCCTTGTCAGAATAGTGTGGGAATTGTTTCGAGCGTTGTGAGAATTCTGTGAGCATGATAACCATGTGTAAAAATGATGTGAAAGAAGCAGATAATCTTAAAACATACTATTTTAAGATTATCTGCTTTTTTAGATTAAAAGAATTTTTTCTTTTTAAAATATATAATTTCAGCTATTACAATGACCAGTGATATCATTATCACAGCAAAATATCCATACCGCCATTGCAGCTCCGGCATGTAGACAAAATTCATTCCATACCATCCTGTAATCAATGTAAGTGGCAGGAAAATAGTTGTGGCAATGGTAATTACAACCATAATTTTATTTTGACGTGCATCCTGCATTGATTGATACAGTTCACGTATCTGGAGCACATTTTCACGAAGAAGATGTACATGATTTTGCAAGCGTTCCACACGGTGCATAAATCTGTCCCAACCTTGTGTATCCTGTTCAGATTGATAAAAATCACAGGTACTGAACAATTCTCCAATGTCTATCAACTGTTCATAATAAATATTAAACTCAGAAAGCTTTTGCCTATGCTTTGTCAGTGATGTAAAAAAATTATTATTCCTTCCTGCTCCCCTACTTATTTCCTCTTCCAGCTTGTCCAGCTCAGACTCCATATGAGAAAAATATAATGTATCCTCTTCTATCATATGCTCCATAATTCGTAATAACAACTGTTTCGGCGTATCAACTTCCTGAATCATCTCCGTCTGCTTTTCTATCCAAGCCTTCAATTTTCCTTCATCTTCGATAAAAAACACTTTCCTGCCTGTCAAATAGAATCCAAATGAAAGCTGCGCTTTTTTCTGTTCATTCTTTTGTGGAAGCCGGATTGTACCGAGAACGCAATCTTTGAACAGCTCTGCCTTACAGTATCGAATAGAACCAAGACTGTGCAGCATCTCCTTTTGATAAGCAAATTGCTCTTTTCTTTCCCGAAATTCTTCTGTGCTCATAACAGCAAAAAAAGATGAATCATCTGTATATTGCATGAAAATCCCTGCTTTCTCTTTATTTGTCTCTTTCCCTCATCCGGTAACCAATACCGATTTCTGTCAGTATGTACTCCGGTTTTGCAGGATTATTCTCAATCTTTCTTCTGGTGGATGCCATGACAGAACGTAAGACCTGTGTATCCTCACCATAACCATAGCTTCTTTTCCGCCAGGCACCGCATAGGCTTCAAATCCGGCATTTTCCAGTGTATATACCATAAAATTCTGAATTTGTATGTCATCCTCTACCACGAGTATTTTTTCCTGAATCATTGGCCTTCTTCCTTTCTTTATAATGGCAGTGTAAAGATAAACTCAGCACCCTTACCATCTTCCCTGTTTCTTCCGGTAATCGTTCCTCCGTGAGCATTCACAACTGTTTCGCAGATTGTAAGCCCAAGTCCAATTCCCTTTCTGACACCGGAAGCTCTTGTTTTTGAGGTATAAAAAATCTGGAAAAGATTTCCTTCATCCTCTTTCGCAATACCTTCCCCTTCGTCCTTGACTGTCACCTGTGCCATGTCAGGCAAATAGTTTACACAGACTGTAATCGTCTCCTCACAAGTAGTATGCTTTACCGCATTGTCCAGCAAATTGGTGATTACCTGTTCAATCAGTTTTGCATCCATAGGAACCATTTTAAAATCTTCCGGTATCTCAACCTGTATTTCCCTGTCAGGATAATTTTTTCTATGTGTGCCACCGCACATGCAATAACCTCTTCCAGTGCCTCCATCTCTTTATGTACTAATATCTTTCCATCTTGTAGTCTTGTCAAGCTTAGTATATTTTCCACTAATGATTTCAACCAGTCCGCATCCTGATAGATGCCTTTTAGAAGTTTCTGGCGATTATCACCCTTTTCGGTCATATCCATTAACATTTCCGCAGAACCCATAATTCCGGAAAGAGGTGTGCGCAAATCATGAGAAATTGCTCTGAGAAGATTTGCTCTCTCCCTTTCTCGTTCCATCCGTTGTCTGTCTCTTACTCTTTCAATGGTAATCTCAATACGTTCCAATGCAAGAGAAATA
>JALEIR010000086.1 GCA_022769665.1 Lachnospiraceae bacterium
GGAATTGGGAATTGTTCCCGATACCGTGAGAGCTCTGAATGAGAAGTCGTATACTGCAGTGATGTATTCTGCCATTGATATACCGGAGCCCAGAAACAATGTTCTTGTATGGAAGATATCTCTAAAATCAGGGAAGCAGAATGCCGACAGGGAAAATCGTCTGTTGGATGCCTATATTGATGCCGACACGGGAAAGATATACGAGTTTTATGTGAGAACCCAGATAACCTCCTGGGAGGATATTGATGCGGATTATATTATTTCCACCTGGGCAGAGTATATGGGGTTGGACGAGCCGCAGGAATATGAGGGTGCAAATCCCCTTTCCGAGACAACGCCTTACTTTAAAAAATATACCTTTACAGGTATGGAAGAGGGCAGGACTGTGGTGACAGTAGGTTTCTATGAAGGCATTAATGAACTGTTTCTGAAGATTTCCAGATGATGCAAATATTATGGAAAAAATATGATATTTCTATGCAAAAAATATGATATTCTGACGGAGTCCCTCTGTATGCTGTGTATAACAGCTGCGGAGGGGTATTTTTATGTGGATAACCGCAGCAGAAAACGGTTTGACAGAAAGAGGAAGATATCATGTACGGACAGGCAAGGAGAAAGAACTATGAAGTAAGGCTGGTGCGTGTAAGCCCCTGGAACAACAGGACTTACTGTGGTGACAGAAGTAGAACGAGCAGAAAGGCAGCCAAGAGGATGCTGGCCTTCATTTTGTCCATACTGATAGTTTCATCCGCCGGATTTGGTGTTGCCTGTTTTTGTTTTCAGTCCCGGAAGGAGGAGACAAGGGTAGTTGCGGAAAATGAAATCTTGTCCTCGGGACCGGGTGAGGAACCGGCGGGTGTATCTGAGCAGGAAATTGTGGTATTGGAAGAGTCGGAGCCTAAGATACCAGTGATTGCCATTGACCCTGGACACGGTGGCGATGACGAGGGCTGCAGCAGAGGAGATGTGTATGAAAAGGAAATGAATCTGGCAATTGCCTATCGTCTTGCCACAAAACTGCAGGAGATGGGTTTTGACGTGGTGATGACAAGGGAAGATGATGAGACATCTCTGTCCTTGGAGGAGCGTGTGCAAATTGCGGAAGACAGCGGTGGCGATATTTATATCAGTATCCATCAGAATGCCTGTGAGGAACAGGAGTCTTCCGTACAGGGTATCGAAACCTGGTATTGCGGAAGGACAGAGGGCAGCAGACGTCTGGCCCAACTGGTACATAAAGGAGCACTGGAGAAGTCAGGCGCCCGGGAGAGAGAGCTTTCCGAGACTGATGATTTATATGTTATCAGAGAATGCTCCATGCCGGCCTGTCTGATTGAAACAAGTTTTTTATCCAACTCGGAGGAGAGAAATCGGATATGTGAACCGATTTATCAGGATAAGCTTGCTGCAGGAATTGCAGAGGGAATCTATTATTATTTTTATCCCAAAACCATGTATTTGACCTTTGATGACGGTCCTTCTGAGGAGAACACGGCAGCAGTGCTGGATATCCTGAAAAAACATAATATCAAAGCGACCTTTTTTGTGGTGGGCGAGAATGTGAGAAGCCACCCCGAGGTTGCCAGAAGAATTGTGGAGGAGGGACATACTATCGGCATTCACTGTAACCGTCATGAGTACGATGAACTGTATGAAAGTGTGGACAGCTATCTGACGGATTTTCAGGAAGCTTATAACGCTGTGTATGAGGTGACGGGCGTTGAGGCAAAGCTGTTCCGTTTCCCCGGAGGCAGTATCAATTCCTATAATAAAGATGTGTATGAGGATATTATTGCAGAGATGACAGAAAGGGGTTTCCTATACTTTGACTGGAACGGCAGTCTGGAGGATGCGATGTCGAAGTCCACGCCGGAGCAGCTGGTGGAAAATGCGGTTGAAAGTACATTGGGTCGTAAGAAGGTAGTAATGCTGGCTCATGATATCGTGTATAACACCACTCTTTGTCTGGAGGATTTAATTGACAGCTTCCCGGAATACAAAATGGAGGCGCTGACGGAAGAGGTAAGCCCCATAAGATTTTCCTGTGGAATTGAGCTTGCACGGTAAAAATATTTAGCGTATAATACCTCCGAAAAACAAGAATGATACGGAGGCATCAATGAACAAGGATTTAACCGTGGGGGAACCGGAGAAGGTTTTGTGGCGATTTTGTCTGCCGCTGTTCGGCAGTATTATTTTTCAGCAGCTTTATAACATTGCAGACAGCTTTGTGGTGGGAAAGTTTGTAGGAGAAAATGCGCTGGCGGCGGTTGGAAACAGCTATGAGATTACACTGATTTTCATTGCCTTTGCCTTCGGCTGTAATATTGGGTGTTCCGTTATCGTGTCCAGACTTTTTGGCACAAAGGAATACGGAGAGATGAAGACGGCAGTGTATACCTCTCTCATTGCCACGGGAGCATTGTGCGGATTGCTGATGCTATTCGGTATACTCAGCTGTGATTGGCTGTTACAGCTGATTCATACGCCGGAGGAAGTTCTTGCGGACTCCATGATTTATCTGGATATTTACGTATGGGGACTGCCGTTTCTGTTTTTCTATAATGTATGTACGGGTATCTTTTCCGCATTGGGAGATTCCAAGACGCCTTTTGTTTTTCTGGCAATTTCCTCGCTGTCAAACATTGCGGTAGATATTCTGTTCGTAAAGGCATTTGGTATGGGAGTTGCGGGGGTTGCATGGGCAACCTTTTTATGTCAGGGCGTCAGTTGTGTTCTTGCTGTTATATTTGTGTTGCGGCGTTTAGCAGCAATCAAATCAGAACAAAAGGCAAAAGCTTTTTCCTGGCTGCTTTTGGGAAGAATTGCCGTGATTGCCATTCCCAGTATTCTGCAGCAGAGCTTTATCTCGGTGGGAAACATTGTTTTGCAGAGCGTCATCAACGGTTTCGGAGCTTCTGTCATGGCAGGCTATTCTGCAGCGGTAAAGCTGAACAATCTTGTGATTACATCCCTGACAACTCTCGGCAACGGTATTTCCAACTTTACCTCCCAAAACATCGGTGCGGGCAAGCTGTATCGTGTAAAGCAGGGCTTTCGGGCAGGCGTAAAAATTGTGTGGATGGTTTGCATCCCTTTTGTTCTGCTCTATTTTCTGACCGGGCGTTATCTGGTATACCTGTTTATGGAGGATATTACCGGAACCGCAATTGATACAGGTGTGGAGTTTTTGAGAATTGTATCGCCCTTTTATTTTATCATTTCCGTTAAACTGGTAGCGGATGGAATCCTGCGAGGTTCGGGGCTGATGGGAAGATTTATGATATCTACCTTTACGGACTTGATTCTGAGAGTGGCTTTAGCTTTTGCGCTTTCTGTTCCCTTTGGTTCCACGGGTATCTGGTGTGCATGGCCCATGGGCTGGATTCTGGGGGCGACTCTGTCAACGCTGTTCTATCATAACGGCCCCTGGAAAGAGGCGGCAGTACCTGCGGATACTTCAAATTAGAAAACACTGACCTCCGGGAGTTAGGTTAAAACTAATCTTCGGGGGTCAGTTTGTGTAAGAGGGGCTACTATGCTTTTTCCTGATCGATGTTGAAATAAT
>JALEIR010000007.1 GCA_022769665.1 Lachnospiraceae bacterium
CTCGTCACATGCTCCTGCTCTCATTTTATGGAGCCGGATTTGTTTGCGAAGACCATCCGAGAGGCGGCAAACGGTGCTCATAGGCGTCTCCGTCAGGTGGAATTCCGCACCCAGGCCTGCGACCATCCCATTCTCTGGGCAGCAGACCAGAGCTATTATTTAAAATTTTATATTTTCCAGGTGGTAAACGAACATTGATGCGTTCGTCGGAAAAGTAAGGCTTCATAATGGCGAAAAACCTCGATTTTATGCGGCCTACAGCAATTTAGCAGAAAATCAAAAAACATCGTAATATACTGCAAGATGGTGTAATTTAGTAACAAAATGGTGTAGTAAATGGTGTATTAACGATGCGAAAAGATATACTGGGACAGAAAAGTGCATCTGATTGCATTTTTCTGCCCCAATATAGTAAATTGTAGAGTCAAGAGGATGAGTCAAGGAACCTGTCCCCTTTGACTCCGTAAAGATATATGGTATAATAACTCTATAAAATTTTGTGAGATGATAAACCGTAGACAAAGAGTACTTCAGAAGGAGTGTTACGAGAGATGAAAGAGAAACGGAAAACAGCCATAGAGGAAACGGAGACTTATGATTATGCAAGATGGCGCAAGACTTTCTTGTGGGTTGGTCTGATTCTCTTTTTTGTGATATTGTTTTTAGAGATAGGCATATTTTTTGTGTTGAAAACAGAAAATTTGATTCAGCAACCGTTGCCAATCTATTTCAGAGATTATTTGCTTCGCCCGGTTGTTCTCAATCTCTTTGTCCTCACGGTAGGAAATCTCGGAATGAAACTGATAAAGAAAGAACAAATTAAGAATGCAATTCCGGTTCTTATTATTACGGTGATGTTCGGAATTTCTTCTTATATCCATAGTGTCTTTCAGGTAGTTATGGTTGTCTTCTGTATTCCGATTTTTATAACCATAATCTTTAAATCCAGAGCAATACTGACTGTAATAACGGTTCTCAGCGAAGGATTCATTCTGGGAACTGCGTTGATGAGCACATATGAGGGACAGGGAATCAGTCAAACAACATATTTTCTACCGTCTACGATTCTCTCGGTTATTATGGTGCTTGTCTGTGGATCCCTGGCCAATATCTGTATCAAGATTCTCAACAAACAGGATGAAGAGCTGCTGCATGCCATGTTCGAAGCCAAGGCAGCGGAAGAAAGAGCTGAAGAAGCCAGTAAATCCAAATCCACATTCCTTTCAAACATGTCTCATGAGATCAGGACACCCATCAATGCAGTCCTTGGATTAGACGAAATGATTATCAGGGAAAGTACGGAAAAGAATATCAAGAATTATGCGTTGGATATTCGAAGCTCAGGAAGAGCACTCCTGAGTCTGATAAACGATATTCTTGATTTTTCCAAAATTGAATCCGGAAAGATGGAGATATTACCCGTAGAGTATGATTTGAGTTCAGTGGTAAATGATCTTGTGAATATGATCGCAAACAAGGCTTACGAAAAGGGACTCTCGTTTCAGGTAAAGGTGGATCCAAAACTCCCGCACGTACTGTACGGTGATGAGGTGAGGATCAGACAGGTAATACTGAATATTCTCTCCAATGCAGTTAAGTATACCGAAAAGGGCAGTGTGATACTGAATTTTGGATTCGAAAAATCGGATGATTCGTCCATAGAAATGTTCATCTCGGTGGAGGATACCGGAAAGGGAATCAAGGAGGAGGATCTGGATAAACTGTTCACAGCTTTTGAGAGAATTGAGGAGACGAGGAACCGGCATATTGAGGGAACAGGTCTGGGAATGAATATTACCAAACAGCTTCTTGCTATGATGGGTTCCAGACTGGAGGTTAAAAGCGTATATGGGGAGGGCAGTACCTTCTCTTTCCGATTAATCCAGGAGGTTCGTGACTGGGTACCTATCGGTAATTATGAGGAGAGTCACAAAAAGCTGAGAGAGATGACAAAAGAATATACGCAGAGCTTTATGGCACCCAAAGCAAAGATGCTGGTGGTAGACGATATGCCCATCAATCTCACAGTGGTACAGGGCCTGCTAAAGAGGACCGGGATACAGATTGACACTGCTGTTTCCGGAAAAGAATGCCTTCAGCTTGCTTCGAGGAACAGATATCACATTATACTTCTGGATCATATGATGCCGGATATGGATGGGATAGAGACTCTGGGACATCTGAAGAAGGACAGTGAATCTCTAAATAAAGATGTTCCCACCGTGATTCTGACTGCCAATGCGGTATCCGGAGCGAGAGAGCAGTACATAAAAGAAGGTTTTGATGAATACCTTACGAAACCCATCGATACAGTCAGACTGGAGGAGATGATTTCCCGCCTTTTGCCTGCAGAGCTGGTACAGTTTTCCGATAACATAAATGAAAAACCAAGTAAGGATTCCTGCGATACAGGTACAAAAGATGAAATGTTGACAAAGCTGGCAGTGATTGAATTTCTGAATGTCGAGCAGGGAATTGCCGCTTCCGGTGGCGAAGAGATTTACAGGACTGTCATTGAAGAATTTGCCAAAACAGCTACGAGCCAGGCCGATACCATTAATCAGTTGTACGAACAGAAGGATATAAAAGGATATACAATTCAGGTACATGCACTAAAGAGCACTGCCAGACTGGCGGGGGCGTTAGAGCTTTCAAAGCTTGCGGGAAAGTTGGAACAATGCGGTAGGGACGAAGACCTTGAAACCATAGATGAACTGACAGGAACGCTTCTTCAGATGTATCGTGATTTGGGCTCCGAATTAGAGGGTGCACTTTGTGACAGGGAAAATGAAAAGCAAAAGCCTTTCATAGGAGAAGCACAGCTGAAGGAAGCCATGGTTACGCTCCTGGAAGGAATGGAAACCTTTGATTTTGATATGGCACAATCTGTTATGGAACAGTTGGAAAATTATAGATTACCGGATAGTTTTGCAGAGAAATATAAAAAACTAAGAGTCTTAATGGCAGAAGTTGCAAGGGATGAGATTATTGAATTACTGAGCCGAGAATAAGGAGCAGGTTATGGAGAAAAGGATTTTATTGATTGCTGATTCCGTATCATTTATTGTGAATGCTATCATGGATGCACTCAAGAAAAATAATTTTGTATGCGATGCTGTGACTCCCAATGTGGGAGCTCTTAGCAAAATCAATAATAAGCCGCCTATGTTTTTCCTTTATGTCGATGAAGCGACAGTAGATAACAATGCTGTACTGGTATTTTTACGGGATTTGTGTATCGAGGAAGATAAGAGACTTTTCCTGATGGGATATCCGAACGAACTGGAAAAGATTATAGAATTGATACCGAAGGAAGTAATCGGGGGAGTGTTCGAACGCCCTATCAATGCCAAAGAGATTGCAGACAGAATGATCAGGACAGTTGATGATGAGCAGATTGAAGTTAAAAAGAAACACATTCTGGTGGTGGATGATTCCGGAACAATGCTTCGTACCATCAAAAGCTGGCTAGAACCGAAATATCAGGTTTCCATAGTGAATTCAGCTGCAAATGCACTCTCTTTTCTGGGAATGAAACAACCGGATTTGATTCTGTTAGACTATGAAATGCCTGTATGCTCCGGACCGCAAATGCTGCAGATGCTCCGTTCTGAAACCCGAACAGAGTCCATCCCCGTAATCTTCCTGACAAGTAAGGGTGATCGGGAAAGCGTCCGGGAGGTTCTGTCCTTAAGACCACAGGGATATCTCCTAAAGACAATGGCGTTCGATCAGATTATAGAGAGTATAGACAAATACTTCGCGACCGAGAAGAGTAAGAAGTTGAATTAAAGTGCAATCTCTTATGAAGAAGGTTGAGTATTTCCAAAAATATTGTGTATCTATAGTAGGAATCTGCTTTCGGTTACATGCCGAAGGCAGTTTTTTACGGGCAGAATTCATGCACGCATGGAGGAATACACAATATGCTGTTGTTGAGTCCGAAATTTCATGGTAGAATATGCAAGAGATAATGGCGTGATATGTGATGAAAAGTCATGGATTTAGAGAATCAGGGAGGGATTAGGGGAGGAGATTATGTCAGAGTTTAAGGAGAGTAAGGACAACCCGTTGCACAGAGAATTTGGGGTTGGGAAAAATACTGTGTACATTATAAAAAAGATGAAACAATATTGTCCGGCGGTGATTCCCATCGCCCTGACGGGCATCATTTGCGGATCAGTTTTGTCTTATTTCTGGGGAATTGTGGGAAAATATGTGATTGACCTGGTGCAGTCAGAAGCGGGGATAGAGGAACTGCTGAAGATTTTGCTGGTGGCAGGGGGTATCGCTGTCCTGCTGAATTTTGGCAATACCTTTTCCGACAATAAGACATGGTATCGTTTTATTTTTGTGCGAATGCAAATGATTACAGAGCGTGTGGACAAGGCACTGCGGTTGCATTATGAGATGCTGGAAAGGCCGGAGGTTTTGGATATTCATGAGCGCGCGTCCCAGGCTACCGGAGGAAACAATAACGGCGTAGAAGGGATGATGAACCTGATGGTGACATTGGGAAGAAGTCTCTTTACGGTGATTGTGACCTTTGTGGCAGTTACGGTTCTGGACTGGCGTCTGGTGATTGTTTTGATTGCCTTGGCAATCCTGCAGTATGTTTATTTTAAAAGAATTATCAGATTGGACAAAAAAGAAGTTTGGGACAAACTGGCTCCCGTGTGGAGGCAGGTAAATTATATGGAGAGAGTGACACAGGATTTTGATTTTGCCAAGGATATCCGACTCTTCCATTTGGGAGACTTTCTGTTAAAGAAGCAGAAGGAAGTGTTTGAAAAAAGGGAAGAGCGTATGGACTATCACTATGACCTTTGGTTCAACCATGCGATTGTAGTTAGAGTATTGTATGTGATAGGCAATTCATTGATTTATGCGGCTCTAATCTATGCTGTATTAAGGAAGGGAATGTCAATCGGTAATTTTACCATGTATCTGGCATTGGCTTATTCTTTTTCCGGAAGTCTGCTTGAGTTTATGCAGCGTTTCGGAGATTACGGCAGGGCTTCCCTGGAGGTGGATGATTTCCGCTCATTTTTGGAGCTGGATTTAGGCGAAAAGGAAGATACCATTCCCATCCCGGAAGCGGAAGAGTATACCATCGAATTTCACGACGTAAGCTATCGCTATCTGAAGGCAGAGAAGAATGCGGTTGAGCACTTAAATATGGTACTGCATCCCGGAGAAAAGCTGGCGGTGGTTGGTTTAAACGGTGCGGGCAAAACTACTATGATAAAGCTTCTGCTTCGTCTGTATGATCCTACAGAAGGGTATATCAGCCTAAACGGCACAGATATTCGGAAATTCAAGCGGGAGGATTATTACAGGTTGTTTTCTCCCGTGTTTCAAAATGTGGAAGTTCTGGCATTTCCTGTTGCTGAGAACATTTCCATGAAAACGACAGAGGAGACGGACTGCGAAAAAGCAGTTATGGCTGCAAAAGAGGCAGGGCTGGGAGAAAAGATTGCTTCTCTGTCAAAGGGGATACATACAGAACTTTTGAAAATTGTGGATGAGGAGGGCGTTGATTTTTCCGGCGGTGAAAAGCAAAAACTGGCCCTGGCAAGGGCACTATATAAAGGCGCTCGGATTGTGGTACTGGACGAACCTACGTCAGCCTTGGATGCCATAGCGGAACAGCAGTTGTATCAGCGATTTGATCATATGATTGGTAAAAAAAGTGCAGTGTACATATCTCACAGGCTGGCCTCCACCAGGTTCTGTGATAAGGTTGCCATGTTCAAAGACGGGCAGATGATAGAGTACGGAAGCCATGAGGAACTGATGGAAAAGGACGGAGAATACGCCCATATGTTTGAGGTACAAGCGCAGTACTATCAGGAGCAGCAGGATGAGGAGGTGAACGGATAATGAAAGAAAAGAAAACAAAAAGCGTTCACAAACTTTTTCCTGTGATAAAAGTATTGTTTGGAACCGCAGCGAAGAAATATCCTTTGTTCTTTGTATTGGAAACCTTCAAAATGCTGGTACAGGTAGCGCAGCCTTTTCTTGGTATTTTCATTTCACCGCTTTTGGTGGATGAGCTATGTACCTCTCAAAATGTAAAAAAACTGGCTATATATGCCGCAGTTTTGGTGGTTGGTGAGTCTGTTCTGCTGTTGCTGCTGGAATGGCTGAATACAACGCTCCAGAAGTATCAGGAACGGTTGAATAATTATTTTTCCATGCAACTGGGGATGCACTCCATGAGCCTGGATTTTCAATTGACGGAAGATAAGGCTGCACTGGACCAGTTGGAGAAGGCCAAGACCGGAATGACTTGGTATTCGGGCGGAGTATATGGTATTGCAGAGCAAATTTTTATGTTTTTTGGCAATGTATTTAAGATTGTGGGCTTTGTCACTATTATTACCATGCATGCTCCGCTTTTGCTGATTGTCATTTTGATTTATGTGATAATCAATGGATTTACGACCTCTAAATGCAATGAAGTGGGTTTAGCAGCTTATCAGCGTCTGTCGAAAATCAATCGGCTGTTCGGCTATTTTGGCTGGGAGACTGTGGATTTTCGTTATGGAAAAGATATCCGTCTGTATGATGCCCGCCGGATGATGGTGCGAAAATGGGAAAAGAATACAGAGGAGAGTAATGTTGCCTGGAAATGGCAGGCAGATAAGGTATATCTCTATAATCTGATTGCAGTCGGAACCGGATTGTTGCGCTCTTTGATTACCTATTTTTATGTAGGAATCCTTGTGCTGCGGAAGGTAATTTCAATCGGTACTTTTACTCAGTTGATTGAGGCTGCGGGAGCACTGGATGCCACACTGGGAGGATTGGTCTGGAATATTCAGGAGCTTATGAAGCGTTGTAATTATGCCTACGAGTATGTTTTGTTCATGGAGTACCCGGAGGCTATTCCCAAGGGAACTGCCCATGTGAAAAAGGATGCACATAAAATCGAATTTAAGAATGTAACCTTTGCATATCCCGGCACAGAGAAAAAGGTACTGGATGGCATCAATATCACCATTCAGCCCGGCGAGCATTTATCTATTGTCGGCTTGAACGGTGCGGGCAAGACTACCTTTATCAAGCTGCTTTGCAGACTATATGACCCAACCGAGGGAGAGATATTGCTGGATGGGCGTAATATAAAAGAGTATGATTATCAGGAATACATGGAGCAGTTTGCGCCGGTATTTCAGGATTTTAAGATGTTTGGCTTTACCCTTGGAGAGAACATTGCGTTTCAGGATGCGGATTCTGAACGGTTGGATGAGTTGATCCGGCTGGTAGAACTGGACGGTATGGTGTCAAAGCTGCCGAAGGGAACCGATACGAGGATGTTTAAGATTTTTGAGGAGGACGGTGTGGAGCCTTCCGGAGGCGAGCAGCAGAAGCTGGCTATTGCCCGGGCACTTTACAAAAATGCACCTGTCATTATTTTGGATGAACCCACTGCCGCGTTGGATCCGATTGCGGAATATGAGATATACAGACAGTTCCATACGCTCGTGGGAGACAAGACTGCTTTCTATATCTCTCACCGTCTGTCCAGCTGCCGTTTCTGCGACAGGATTGCTGTTTTTGCAGGGGGAAAGATAGCGGAGTATGGCAGTCATGACGAGCTGGTCGATATCCCGGGAGGGATTTATGCCAAGATGTTTGAGGCACAGGCTCAGTATTATCGGTGAGGGGCCGCAGCGATATCTATTAAGATGCTGCCGCAGTAATTTCTCCTGCCCGTTCAAATCCTTTTTCTGCCAAAATGACAGCGATCATCTCGTTAATCACTGCGGCGGCAGCTATGGTTCCTTTTACGATGACGGCATATTCCGATTCACCGCCGCCCTCCAAGGTGGCACAGACAATTCCTGTAAAAACGAGAGATACACCGGAGTGGGGAAGCAGTGTAAAGCCAAGATATTTTTGCACTGTTTCCGCCATTTTCATCCATCTTGCACCGAGTCTTGCACCGGAATACTTCCCAAATGCTCTGGCGACAATGTATATAAAGGTAAACAGCCCTGCTCCAGGAATCAGGTGATAATCTAAAGGCGCTCCCAAATCTACAATTGCTCCCAACAGACAGATTCCGAGAATAGGATGAAGTAATTTGTTACCGTTTCTGGCTTTTCCTCCGAAATCATATTGGAGAATGCAGCGGAGAATGAAACACCCAGTAGCATATAGTTAAGCGTTATGTTGGTAAATACGCTTGTGTTCAGCCAATAACCCACAGCTGTTGTCAATGTAATTCCGGCAATCAGAATCAAAAGCACTGCTGTCTTTCCATTTGCCTTTTTTAAAATAATACCGGCAAAAACCCCGATAAGTGCACCAACGACAATCGGTAAAAGAATCATCACAGGAATCATTAGTAAAGATACGGTTCCGCCGGATACATTTCTTGCAATAAATGCATTTACCGTAAAAAATACCGCGATTCCCACAATATCATCCAGTACAGCCATAGGAAGCAGAGTATTGGTAACGGGTCCTTTTGTGTGAAACTCGCTGACGATGGATAAAGCCGGTGCCGGTGCGGTTGCCAGAGCGATTCCGCCGAAAGCAAAACCCAGGTAAGCCGGAATATTCATAAAGTGAAAAACGATAGCAAATACCAGGGACACAAGAACAAATGTACCCAGGGATTGTGTCAGAGTGGTAACCATCAAAGCTTTTCCATAGTTCTTAATTCTTTTCCAGACAAGCTCGGTTCCCAACATTAATCCAAAGGAGCACTGCATCCACATGATGATTGTTTTGTACCATGCCGTATCCAATACGTCTTGCGGGAGAAGCCGGACGGCATTTGGCCCTAATATCATTCCCGTAATCAGCCATCCAAGAATGGCGGGTAGCTTCAGCTTACTGACAGCTTTGCCTGCCAGAAAAGCAATGAGCAGTGTGGCAACCCAACATAATATTTTTAGAATCATATCTCTTCACCTCTCTTTGCAATACCATAGAGCATAAAATCAAACAGCTTTTGTATGTTCGTTTCGTGTAGGGTCAATTGTTCATGAGGGGACAGTTTGCTTTGTAGTTCACTTGCGAAGCTCAGGTTGTAGATTCTCTGGATTTCATTAAAATAGTGAAGTGCGTCTTCCCTTGTTATTTCAGGTCTGAGTTCATAATTCGAGAGCTCTTTTTCAAATATCTCCAAATTCAGAGCGTCAAATTTTTGGTATATTTCCCGAATACGTTCAGTCAAATGACGTGGTGGGTTTGTACGAGCCTCTAAAAAGAGGTTGGCTTCTGCCTCATTTTCCTGAAAAAAGTTTCTTCGTGCATTCATATAGTTTACAAATCCCGTTTCTGCCTGATGATTGATAACGAAGCCGATGAGGTCTTCACAGCTTTTCTGCACACACACTAAATACAGTTCGTCTTTATCTTTATAGTTATGATAAATCAGCCCCTTATTGATTCCTGTTTTGCAAATATTGTTAACGGAACCGGCTGCATATCCGTTTGCGCCGAACTCCTGTATTGCTGCGGCAAGAATTTTGCATTTTGTAATTTCTGTCTTTTCTTCTTTTTTCATGCATATAACCTCACATAAATAAAATGACTGTGCGGTCAATAAATATATTTTATGAAAAGGAGAGGAGTTATTCACATGAAAAAATTAGCACTTATACTGGCAACAGGTGTATTATGTGTTGCAATGACAGCATGCGGAAAGGAAGCCCGGGATGCGGCAAATGAAGGATCCGGAAACGTAGAAAGTGTTTCAGATAGTCTTGAGAGTCCAGGGGAAGATGTTTCGGAGACAGGATCAGAAGTCGCAGGAGAGGAGGGACAGGATGATTCTTCCGCATCATCAGAGGAAAACTCGCAGGACAAATATTATGTGGGAAATATAGACAATTTCAGCGTAAACAGCAACATGGCAGCTGTTTTTGCAAGAGATATCAAGGCCGCCGTGGCGGATAAGGATTTGGAAGCATTGGCGGATTTGGCAGCGTTCCCTCTATACATGGGATTTTCGGAGGGTGGAGTCAGTGTAGATTCAAGAGAGGATTTTATTGCATTGGGTGAGGATACTGTCTGTCTTTACACAGGAATTGGTGGATGCAATAGCTGCTGCAGATGAAAGTAACCTACCCGCAAGCAGAGCAGGTTTTTCACTGACAGATACCGGAGCACCCAATGTCGTTTTCGCACTGCTGCCTGGACAGGGGACTATTTACAGATGACGCTGATGTGTATTCCTGCTTGCGGAGAAATCGGCTTGGAGGTTCACGAGGATACAGACCAGCTCATCAGAGTGGAGCAGGGCTGTGCTGTTGTGAAGATGGGAAAGTGTAAGGACAACTTGGATTTTTGTCGTAACCTGCGACGGGGAGATGCGGTTTTTGTTCCTGCCGGGACCTGGCATAATGTAAGCAATACGGGACGAGGAGCCTTAAAGGTAACATCCGTTTATGCACCACCCCATCATCCGAGAGGAACGGTACAACATACGAAAGCGGATGCCGAGTAAGAAGACAGCACATAGAGAAGGGCATTGCCATAGCGATTCGCTACAGCAATGCCCTGCATATATTTATGAATTTGCCATTTCACATAATTCGGTCAACATTTTAGGAAGTTCTGTTTCCATATTTTCTTCGGTAAACTGGCAGGTGCCTACCTTTTTATGACCGCCGCCGTTATATTTGAGCATAAGGCTTCCCACATTTATATCACTTGTTTTATTCAGAATACTGTAACCGACGGCAGCAGAACATCCCATGCCGCCTTTTCCGCTGACAATCCATGCAGATATATTCTGTTCGGGATACATACTGTAAATCATAAAACGATTGCCGGTATAAATAGGATCGACACCGCGCAAATCAGAAATGATGACATTTCCCTCAACGCGGGTATGTTCCTTTACCATCTGCTTGAATTTTTCTGTCTGCTCGTTGTATACCTCAATACGTTCCTGCACATCCGGCAGACGGAGAATTTCTTCTGTTGTCATAGTGCGGCAGGCATCCATCAGTTTTTCCATCAGTTGATAATTTGAAATAGTGAATTGTCTCCAGCGTCCCAGACCTGTGCGGGGATCCATCAGAAAACCAACTAAAATCCAGCCGGTAGGATTCATAACCTCATCAATGGTCAAATTTCCGGAATCAACCTTGTCTACTGCCTCCATCATATCATCAAACTGGGGAAAGCGTTCTTTTCCGCCATAGTATTCATAAATAATTCTGGCACAGGAAGGAGTAATACGACTCTCTCCTTTATATTTTCCTTCTAACTGCAGCCTTTCGTGTTCACTGGAATGATGATCGAACCAGAGACCGCAACCCTCTACATACGGCACATTAGCCAAGCAGTCATTTTCATTTATTTCCACAAGGCCATCCTGTAAATCCTTGGGATGTGCAAATTTCCAACTGTCAATAATTCCTGCCTCCAACAGCAAAGCGCCGCAAGCCAGACCATCAAAATCAGAACGTGTCACTAATCTCACTGTATGTACCCTCCTTCATATAGTTCTTTAGTAATATTACGTCATGCGTTTATTATATCATAAATAGAACTGACTCACAATGAATTTGTTGCTGTCTCATGAACGGCTTCCTTGTTGCCTCTTCTTTATTTTGCCCTGTAATATCTCCAGTACCGTCCGTCACCAACGGCTTTGTAATTTTCATCTATCCATTGCATTACCCAGGAGTTTGGATCTACCATCATTTCTCCGTACCAACAGCTCACTGCTATGACTGTAGGCTCTTTTTCGGGATAGAGCTTAAAATATTCCAGCAGGCGTTCATTGTAAATCGGCGTATCGATGGTGGAGTAATTACTGATATCTGCATCTGTCAGTAAAAATTCCATGGAGTCAATCAGCCAGCTCCCCACTATCAGAAAGGCATCATCCTCCTGAACAAACTTTTTATGGTCTTCTCCGTCATAGGTTATCTGGTAATAAGTCATGTAATCGCATACTACGCCCATGGATGGTCCGGAGCGAACAATGGTGTTCACGTCTTGAACCATCCATATATTTCCTTTATTTGCATAGCCCCATACAACCAGTCCCCGATGCACGGTTACAAGGGTACAGACAGCCAGCAGAAAAAGTACCGCCTGTTCCTTCATATGTCGAATTGGCAGGAAGGAAACCACTCCTCCAAGCACCATGTAGGACACAATCGTGATAAGTCCCAAATCGGTCAACAGCCAGGTGGCGGCAAAGGAAGCAATGGACAACAACATTCCTGTAAGCCAGATTGTCTTTTCCTGATTCTCCATTTTTTGGTAACCTACCAAACCAAGGAGCATCAGAGCTACCGGCAGTATATAGAAGGTGCAGGTCCAGTCAAGCCCCGTTTTTTTCTGGGTAAAGAGCATTACAATTTCTGAAAAAAGCATTACCAGACCAAATATCGGTAAGAACTCCACACTTTTTTTTCGAATGGCATAAACAACTCTTCCTATTACCCAAGCTATCGCTGCAGATGCTATAATCCAGCAAATTCCCAGCATGATACCATAAAAGTAATTGTACAAACTGATATAGTCATTACTGTGAGAATCCGAATAGAAAATATTGCCGATATTTCTTATAAACTGTGAAAATCCGATTTTAATAATAAAATATCCTACATATCCCAGTCCGATAACCCCGCAGACAGCTGTAAAGAGCCCTATGTTTTTCCACCTTTTCTCCGATTTGAAAAAGAGAATCAAAACCACAGGTACATAAGCCAATATGCAGGATGGATAAGATAATATCTCCAGACACAAAAAGACTGCTGCCGTGGACAGGTAAATCCGTTTTTGCTGATTATTCAGAAATTTTACAAGACAGAGAAACACAAGCACCGAAAATCCGATTTGCAGGTTTGCAAAGTCAGGGAAAGGTGTCTGCTTGGCACGAAACATAAACAGAAAAATGCATGCTAAATGAGCAATTTGCTTTCCTGTAATATCCTTTAACAGGCGATATAAAAAAATGCAGAGCACACCAAAAAACAGAGTTCCGCAAATCTGAAGATAAATCATTACACCGGTATAGGATGGTACCACCAGATGATACAGCCACATAAAAATATCTGTGAAGAAAATGGAAGTCTGATGAGGCTCCCACATTTGCTGAAACATACCATCTCCGTTTAAGTGTCTATAGGACATGGCTACCGTATATGCATTGTCAAATCCCGTATCCGTAAATATACTTTTGATACTTGCCAAAACCACGGCTACCCACAAAAGCACTATCAGCTTGTCAGCTTTTTCTTTTAAAAAATGCATCATGAATTTGAATCCTCATCCTTCACTTCATTAATATACCACGAGCCTTATCCTCTTAAGGGTATAGCGACGGAATCCCAACTTCCTCAAAATTCTCGTGTTTTATTAGTATAATACCTTTCTGTGTGTTTTTCAATTCCATTCCAAGTTTCATTGTCAAAACAAGCGGGAAATGATATACTTTTTGTGACAGGAAAAGGTGTTTGAGAGTATTAAGGCGGCAGAAAATCCGGAGCAGATGCCGGGGGAACTTGGATGATTAAAAAGCAGGTAATCAACAGTGTTGTCATGAAATGAAGAATGGTTGAGAACAGCTAAACGAGGTGTTGCTTTACATACGATATTCCTGATTGTTATAATGAAAAAGAGACAGATGCCGGTCGTTCATTTGTCAAAAAATTCATTATCAATAAGGAGAATATAGCACATATGAGAGAAATCAGAGAGGAATTAAATGTATTTGGAAGCCGCTTGGCGGAAAGCAGACGGTCCTGTGGCATGACACAGGAGGAAATGGCTAACCGATTGGGAGTGACGCCTCAGGCAGTCAGCAAATGGGAGCGCGGAACCAGTACACCCGACCTGGAGATGCTCTACGAGCTTTGCAATTTATTGGGGGCAAGCGCTGATTATCTGTTGGGTACCGGAGGCGGAAATATGACAGAAAACGGCGATGAAAAGATGCAGGGCGAAATTCTGAGAAGCCTCCGAGACAGCCTTGACCCGTTAGAGCTTATCTTTGGGGAAGAGATAGTGCCTCTTTTTGTGAATAATGAGTTTGTGCAACATATTGCAAAACTGCGTCGGGAGCTTGCGAAGGAGGGTATCCTGATGCCGATTGTCAGAATCAAGGATTTTCCCGGTCTGAAAGCCGGAGAGTTCATGATTCTGGCATATCAAAATGTTATCTATCGGGAAGTTTTGGACGAAGTTCATGAAGAAAAATTAAATTACATAATTGGGAAATTGGGTGAAAACGTCAGAAATCATTATGATGAAATTATAAATGCAGATATGCTTAAAGTAATGACAGACAATTTAAAAATAAAGTATCCGGCATTGATAGAAAATATGGTGCCGGAGAAAATTCCTTACGGTCTGCTGCTGGATGTCACAAGGGAGTCAATCAGGAGGGGGAACAGTACTCTTTATCTTCCCAAGATTATCGAAGGCGTGGAACATGAACTGAGGGAATATGGTGTTTGTGATGCAGCAAAGCTGGCGGAGCGCGTTTGCGCCAAATTGGAACGGGACGACAATTTTTGGGTTGTCATGCATGCAGGAACGAAACAGACGGAGATATAAATTTTGATACCTTGGTCATCGGCGGCAGAAATGTGTCCGAGGTAGCAGATTTTGTGGTTGAATGGGTAGGACGGCAATATTAGTCTGGTCTATCTCGAGAGGCTGAGAAATTGGAGGGTAAATTGGGTTGAAGAAAAAACATATCGGCTTAAAAATTTTACTTGGCTTTATCGTTCTTTTATTATTGGTGACAGTTGGTCTTTTTGTCCGATTTTACCCGGTGTACAAAGATGCAAAGTTTTTGGCGGAAAATTTCAGCTTAACCTGTCTGACCTATGAGTTCGAGGCAGAGATAAACAGGGAGGAACTGCAGGAAAATCAGGTGAAACTGTTGGATACTTTGGCAGAACTTACCGGTGTCAAAAAGGAAGCTATGTACCGCCTGCGGGTTCAGGGCAGTGTGGACGGGGATATCATCCATGCGGTTATTTATCCTGAGGGGCAGACAGAACCTTTGACGGAGTTGTACCTTAGTGACGAGGAGGATGTTGTCAACTGCGCCATGATATACAACAGGATGCGGGCATATTATACCGCAGACAATGACCTGCTTACATACCTGATTCCTGTTTGGAACGATCACGAGTATGTTTCTCTGGAACAGATAGAGCAGATGCTGGATGTGGATTTGTCAGTGGTCAGGAACTTCAGGATACCTTTTTTGGGAAAGAAGCTGACAGATAAGGAGGCCTTTGTTGTTTTGGCGGTCATGAAGCGGGAGAAGGACGGAAACCGTTGCTCTTATGGAGTGAAGAGTGATGGCCTGGAAATACAGCTTGGTCTGAATTACGAAGCAGTATCCGTTATTGATGTTGAGATTTCCGGAGAAAAACCGGCAGAACAATTGGAAAATCTATCCGGGAAGCTTTCAAAAATCGGAGTTCATTTGGATGGAAGTAAGTGGAGGTTTCTGGATGATATTGCAATGGAGGCAACAGTGGGCAGCGGAGAAACTTTACAGATACCGCAGGACAAAATCAGTCAGACAACAGTGGACCTCATAGCCAATATCAGGCTTATCATAAAAGAAATAAAGGGCAACTGGTCTGTTACATTCCCCATAGAGTGATAGATAGAGAGGGATGAACTGTTGCAACCAACAGAAAATTTACAATTCAGCCTTGACAAATAGCGGGACTGGTTGTATGATAGGTTTCCAGATGCAAATGCAACTCATTTGCATCTGGAAACCTGATGCTGTCTGATGTATATTTGAAAGGAACCCTATGATTGACGTTATTTTGGATACATTATTGGAAGTTGTAAAACTGCTTCCCTTTTTGTTTTTAACCTATCTTGCCATGGAATATCTGGAGCACAAGACGGGAGATAAAGCAGAGTTATTAGTGAAAAAGGCAGGGCGGTTCGGCCCTGTAAT